>JAGLMJ010000013.1 GCA_023140095.1 Candidatus Omnitrophota bacterium
ATAAGGCAATGATACGAAATTTTGATTAAGAACCAGTGTAAATAGAGGAGAAAAGCTGATGGGTAATTTAACAGAAAAAATGACCGAGCTTAATGCTCACTATGATGCCCTTGAGAGTGAATACAGCGCCGGTAATTGCTGGAGGCTTTCAACGACGATGCAGGAGTTTGAGGAGGCCATGCGGGAGCATATACAAGAAGTAACCAAGAACGAGATCCTGGAGATCATTAAAAAGCTCAAGGAAGCGGTTCCGTTAAACGAGCAGGAGATCAATTATATCAAGCTCTGGATCTGCGGCGACGCGGACTATTACGTGAAATTAGAGAATAATTACAATGATTGGACGGAAGAATTAAAAAGATTGATGGAAGAGATCAAACAGGAGGATGTACAGCAGCCTGATTTCAACGCGGCATCAAAATTAAGGGCGAGGCTTCTTGACGGCATAAGGGTTATTGGAGATATCGTGTTCTTTTTAAAGCAAAAAGACCGGGTGAAGAATTTTACAGAATCAACGGAAGAAATTGACCCGGAAGAGAGCGCCCTTCTTGTCAGGCTATTGGAAGGCAAGATCGCATCGCCCAATGAATAAAAAAGAATCCAATGACCGCAGCCGATTTTAAAAACCCCACGACGATCGAGTCGATCAAAAGTTCCATCGATACAGATACGCATGTCTACCGGTGGTTCCTGAACCTTATCTTGCAGCCTTCCGTGCGGCAGCAATTCGACGGCATCGACGGGCCCGAGCAAACCTACGCCACGCTGAGAACCGTGATGAGAATCCAGGGAACGGTCGCCGGGCCCTTTCTCTTGACAGTGCTGCTCGGATATTTCTTGAAGGATCCCGCCTATTTCTGGGTAAGCGCGTTTCTTATGTATCCTATTTTCAGGCTTCACATGAAGAAGAAACACTGTGTTATTTCCATCACGGAACACCTTTTCGAAACGGACCCCGAGAAAACCCTCCTGATGAAACAAACCCTTTACAAGACCTGTGAACAATACAGCCGGAGGCATAAGGTTCCGTCGATGGTGGACTACATCTGTTTTTCCAACCGGATCCTGCGATGGACGCTGCTGATAGGGTTTGTCCTGACAATCGTTGTCCTGCCGTTTAGAGGGATCGAGAACGGCCTTGCGTTTCTTCTCGTTTATCTGGCCGTCTATGCGTTTGTCAATTCAACGGCTGTCCATAAGTTTATCAAATAAAGAACGTCGGCAGGAAGACGCATAAAAACAAGAATATAATTATCCCGACCTTGGAGGCTGTAAAGAAAAAGAAGAGAGGCACGAAAGGAAAATAAATTTTCGAAAGAAAAAAATCGTTCAAATGTGGATGCCTAAAAACAAGGTTTGAACCTAAATATTTATCCCAGTTGAGGTTTGTTAAGCGGTTTTGGCTTAGCATATCGTCGTATAGTTTTGTCCCCGGCATAGGCGTGAGCAAAGAAAATCCGATCAGCTCCGGAGTAATGCGAAAAGCAAGTTTCCATAGCGACAAGAAGCTTTTGAAGCTGTCCGTGTCGAAGCCGAATATAAAATTTGTCCCGATCTTGATCCCGGATCTTTTAATTTTCTTGGAATATTGAACATAATGATCCGCCATGGCAAATTTTCCTCGCCAATCTTTTCCAACAGCGCTGCTGAACGTCTCAAGGCCGAGGTATAAAAAGGAACAGCCGCTTTCCTTGGCCAGGCGAAGGGTCTTATCATTTTTGGCGATATCGAGCGTGCAAAAGCTCGTCCATTTTATTTTTAAGGGCTTCAAGGCAGCAAAAAGATCTTTCGCGTGCGCGGGATCGTTGTAGATATTATTGTCGTTAAAAGAAATGCCTTTCTGCCGGGGAACCATATTCTTGATCAGGGACACAACCTTATCAACAGGAGCTTTGCGCACCTTTCCGGGATTCAAAACGGGGACCGAACAGAAATGACAATGAAATTTGCAGCCGCGCGATGTCTCGATGAGCCCTAGAACGGCCGAGGAGGGCGAATGCAGGAGTTCATTATGGACCACGCTAAAATAATCCTCAACGGGCTTGCCTAGATAGGTCTTCCGCAGACAGCTGTTCTCATAATCCTCAAGGACCTTGGACCATATCCCTTCGCATTCTCCGACGACAACACTGTCACAATACTCCAAGGCCTCTTCAGGCATAAAAGACACATGAGGCCCCCCCATGATGACCGTTGATCCGCGTTCTTTAAATTCTTTGGCGATCTTATAAGATTCCGGCGAATTAGCCGTGCAGCAAGTAATAGCCACGAGAACATTTTCTTTGTAGTACCTGTTATGCCACATCAGCTGCGAGAATTCCTTAATGGAATATGTTTTTGGCGTCAGCGCCCTAAGGACAAAGAAGGCGGCCGGACGCTGGCGGGACATCAATGAATGGATCAGGGAATTAAGGACCTTCCCTGCCGCAGTAGAGATAAGATAGAGCTCTTTGGGATGGGTAAATGCCTTTTCGATCTCGGGATGTTTCCGTAAGAGGCTGTTGGTCACATAGAGAAATATCAGGAGATGAAGATAGATCGAAAGAAACCGGGCAATGCTGGCGATGCTTTCTCCCGCAGGCATGAAACGAGGGATATAAAACATCGCCATTTGTATTAAATGAAGCAAGACAAGAGTGCAGAGCTCCTTAAAATTTATACAGATGTCTTGTCTCGCGGGCTGAACAGAGCCTTTGTATTTTTTATTAATAAAATACTGCGCGAGTAAATAAAAAACAAAAAGATCTGCATGCGCGACAAAAATATCGGGGGCGACAACGCTAAAAAAGGGAAAGATGTTTGTCAGGGCAAGACGAATCAGGAAGGGGAGTGTTATTAATAAGAAATAGACAGCCCAGGACCGGTTGGAATTATGGACGATCCTTTTTGGCCCTGTGAAGAGGTCTTCCCCGCTTGCGATCTCAACGAGGGCCCCGAAGATGCCGCTGTAAAGATAGATCTTTATTATCGCAAGAAAAACGATCAGGAAAGGATCCAGCCTGCCCTGCAAAGCCTCATTTAATATATAAGCAATAAAGATAATCCAAGGCAGCGAATTAAGGGTTTCAAAGGATTTTCTTAAGAGGGAGGATTTGCTTCTCATAAGGGAAGTATAAAGGGAACGATATCATTGCACAAGATTATTTGAAAAAGAAATTGTTTGGGACCTTCAAAATTGTAGCGGGACGATCTTTCGGGAGACTTCGGCGCTTTTGTGCCGTAAACTTGAAACGGTTTAAACGATCTGTCATTCCCCGGGAAATTAAAGTCTTCACTGTTTCAGGGCCGCGGATAGTGATATACTAAACAAAAAAAGGGGGGCTCAGGAAAGAAAAATCTAGAGTAGCAAAAGTGTATGGGGCCTTATTTCTTGCAATAGGCATTCTTTGGCTTTCGGCTATTTTTGTTAGGTGTGAAGGATTCCTTCCAAGGAAAAAGCAGCACGCGTTCTCATATCAAAAGATTCAGCGGCAATTAATGGAATATCTTGAGCCGCTGTCTTTGAGAAAACATGTGCCGAAAATGCTCGTTACTCAATTTTGGATACTTGCTCACTGGGAGTTCGCGTGCGCCTTTTTTTATCTGTTATCGGGTCTCCTTGTTAAGAGTGTATCCCTTCGGGAGGCGTTTTGCTGCCTATACATTGATGGCGGATATTGTCTTAAAAATCCTCATCGTGACCTAGCAGCAGTGCCTTCTATTGCCCTTGAGGTCTGTTTTTCAGGGAACGAATGTAATGGTAATGTATCTTACTCCCGACGCCGGCCTGGCATCAAAAGGGTCCTCTTATTTAACGGGTATCAAGCTGATACAGCCGGGAGCTTTTTACTACAGCTTTTTCTACGCGCTCTTTTTGCTTGTTTCCATTTATGTTTTTACGTATCCTAAAATGAAAGAACATTTTAAAAAGGGCCAATAAACAAGTCAAAAGGCAAAATAGCGATGGAGAAAGTGCTTTTCGCTATGTATTATAGAGAGGGTGTTCGATCAGAAGGTTCGTAAGGAGCGCACAACGCGGTCGAAATTCGGCCGATAAGTCGCTAAATGGATACTTGGGGTAGTGCAGATAATAGAAAAAACCCGGCCCTCGGAGCCTTGTATGACATAGGTGATCGTGGAAGTCCTACCTTCAACGGAATAGAACCATCTTGTTTTGTATTTAGAAAACACTACCCTCCCTTTCTCGAGGATCGGATAATTTATTTTAGAGGTGATCTCCATCTGCTTTTTGAAGCTAACTCCAAAATTTCGCGTTAAAATAATCCAGCCGCCGTTGGCGTCTTTAAAGGCCATGGAGGAAACGGTAGCGGCGGGGCTTATATCGGCTCTTTTCCAATTTTTAGGGATGCGCAGGGATGCGCCAAGCTCATAATGCGAATGCTTTCTGCCGAAGTCTTTTTGGAAGCATCCGCAGAAAAAGAATACGATCAAAAAAAGGAAAAGACATTTTTTGAAATAAGGCATTTTTAAAAGTTAAAGATTATTAAAATAAAGGTAAAGTTAAATAAAGGATATATCCTCTTTAGATTAAAGGACAATCCGCAAGATATTTCAAAAAGAAATTTATCATAATTATACTCCTAAACAAAGATAAGGCTACAAAAATGCGACGAAATTTTCCAGATCTCTTTTTGGAGAGAATGAAAATGATTATACCGAAAGAGTACTATGACCGCGTGGTGAAGGGTTTTTTCTCTCCGAGGGCATTAAGTGTTCGGATCAATACGTTAAAGACGGGGAAGGGAGAACTTTTGGAGGCGCTAAAGAAAAAAAATATTATTTTCAAGGAAGTCTCTTGGATCGACGAGGCTCTTGTCCTTGAAGGGGTCTCTCCGGCGGAATTGGGAGCGGCGGATCTTGCGACAGAGGGGCTGATCTATCGCCAGGGGCTTTCCAGCATGTTGCCTGTTATCCTTTTGGACCCGCACCCGGCAGATGATGTCTTGGATATGTGCGCTGCGCCGGGGAGTAAGGCCACCCAGATAGCGGCGCGCATGAATAATCAGGGCAAGCTTGTCTGTGTCGAGGCTGTTCGTGGACGCTATTACAAGCTTAAAAGAGTTGCTCAGCTAATGGGCGCGGCCAAGATATCGTTCCATTTAACGGATGCCCGAAAGTTCCGCTCGCATAACCAACTTTTTGATAAGATATTGGTGGACGCGCCCTGTTCTTCCGAAGGGAGGTTTAAAGCTGACGTCCCAAAAACATTTGCTTATTGGAGCCCTAGGAAGATCAAGGAGATGGTCCGCAAGCAAAAGGGCCTGCTGCTTGCCGCCAGCCGCTTATTGCGGCCAGGAGGTGTTTTGATCTATTCAACGTGTACTTTTGCCCCGGAAGAAAATGAAGGCGTTGTCCATTGGCTATTAAAGAAAACAGAAGGGACCTTGGAAGCAGAGAAGGTCCATGTCCCGGCAGTAGAATCTTATCCGGCCGTAACAGAATGGAAAGGGAAGGCTTTTAATGAGCAAGTAAAAAGGTGCCTGCGCGTTTTACCCGGCGAGGACACGGAAGGTTTTTTTATTGCCGGATTTAAAAAGAATCAGTAAATTGATACAGGGTCGGGTTGGTAGTATAATCACACCGAATTGTTTTTAGCATAAAAAGATGGATATAAAAAGGCGTTAACATGGTTCACAAAGAAAAAGGAAAGCTCCTACACGGAGGCATTAAGGCGCATTTTCCGATGGACAAATCCTTCCCTGTTGCTTTCGCAGCTGATTCCTTCTGCGATCCGCATTTTTGATCAAGATAATAAAATCCAATAAAAGGATGATCATGCCAGATGTAATGTTTTACGAAGTTTTTGAGGAGGAAGGGCGAGAAATAAAAAGAATTCTTCCCAAGGATATCCAGGCTGGATTTACGTCTAAGACCATTCAAGGGGAAGGGGCCCTGCTGTTGCCGGCGCCGCTTATTAGCGTTCGAACTCAGTCCCGGATCCCTTTGGATTGGAGCCAAGGCCTGAAAGGGATATTGACGCGCAGCCAGGGATATGATCATGTGGTGGCGTTCCATCGAGAATCCAAAACGGATATTGATTGCGGGTTCTTGGGGGATTATTGTTCGCGGGCTGTTGCTGAACAGGCGGCGTTAATGATGATGTTCCTTTTGCGCAAGCTCAAGAAACAGGAGAATAATTTTATTTCTTTTTCGCGCGATGGATTGACCGGGTTAGAGTGCAAAGGGCGAAAAGCTCTCGTTGTGGGGGTCGGCAATATCGGCAAGGAGATCGTGGACATTGCCCGGGGTTTAAGAATGGCGGTCAAAGGAGTTGATATTGTTGAGACCTTACAAGGCCTTGATTACGTGACGCTATCTGAAGGGATGGCCTGGGCAGAGGTTGTGTTCTGTGCGCTTTCTCTAACGGAGAAAACAGACGGGATGCTTAATTATCGCACTTTTGAAAAGGCTTGCCAGGGAGTGATCTTTGTCAATATTGCCCGGGGAGAGATCTCTCCCGTCGAAGATCTCAAAAAGCTTCTTGATGAAGGGAAAATTGCAGGGATAGGGCTTGATGTTTACCCTCAAGAATGCCTTTTGGCAGACTCTTTGCGCGTTCAACAGCCTGTTGAATCGTCCCAGGGGAAGATCGTATTAGCACTTGCCAAGAACGAGAAAGTTCTTTTTACGCCTCATAATGCTTTTAATACAAAAGAAGCCCTGGGACAGAAAGCTTCTTTAACGGTTGCGGCGGTTGTTTCCTATTTAAAGAAAGGAAGATTTCCTGACTCCGTCCCTATTCTATAAACACGTTGCTTTTTCAAAACAGAAGATTTAAAATACTAAGTTATGCTGGTTTAATAAGTATATTCGTACGGAGAGTTTGTTATGTTGAAAATATACGGCGCAGACCTATCTACCCCTGCCAATAAAGTCCGGATGGCTGCTCATGCTTTAGGGATAGAATATGAATATATCCGCATCAGCATCAAAGAGGGAGAAAATCGCACGGAAGAATACCTAAAGATGCATCCCGCCGGGAAAGTGCCTGTTATTCATGATGATGAGTTTGTTTTATTTGAAAGCGACGCGATTGTCAAATACTTGGCTTCCAAGCAAAGGTCCCCGTTATATTCCGACGATCTAAAACAAAGAGCTGTCGTCGACCAGTGGATGGATTTTACCTCCATTCATGTCGGCGGGGCCATGGGAAGAGTAGTGTTTAACCGGGTTTTTGCTTCTTTCGCGAGAGTGTCCGTTGACGAGAGGTCTTTAAAAGACGGCCTGAAGTTTCTCAACCGGTTTTTACCGGTCGTTGACCGGCAGCTATCGAAAGCGATGTATTTAGCCGGCGAACAATTTTCTTTGGCAGATATCGGGCTTTTAGCGACGATGGATCCGGCTGAAGTTGCCGAAGTCGACTTGACCCCCTACGGGCATCTTGCAAAATGGCGCCGGGAGCTTGCGCAAAAAGATTTTTATACCCGGTGCCACGCGTCTTACGAAGAGGCTTTAAGAAAATTAATGGCAAACCGGAAAAACTGATGAGAACAGCCGTTATCCAACTGAAATCCGCGCAGAATAGAGAGAAGAACATTAAAAAAGCTCTTTGTCTCGTGAAATGTGCCGTTGCGCGAAAGGCGGAATTCATTTTGCTGCCGGAGGCATTTAATTTTCGCGGGAAGGTCGACCTCCGAGAAGGATTTAAAGGTATTGCCGAAAAAATTCCAGGGCCGTCGCTGATGCCTTTGATGGAAACGGCAAAGAAAAATAAAGTTGCTATTTTGGCCGGCTCGATATGTGAGAAGATCTCCGGAGGAAGAAAGGTCTACAATACGTCTGTCTTGATCAATGGCCGAGGGGAGATTGCAGCGAAATACAGGAAAGTCCACTTATTTGACGCGCAGATCGGGAAGGTCAAGGTGCAAGAGACGCAACATTTCGCCGCTGGACGAAAAAGTGTGATGGCGGCTGTTGGCCCGTGGAAGGCTGGGCTGTCGATTTGTTATGATCTGAGGTTCCCGGGATTTTACCTTAAGTATAAGGAGAGGGGGGCCGACATTTTGTGCGTTCCATCGGCGTTTACCAAAATGACCGGCCAAGTCCATTGGGAGATCCTTCTGCGGGCCCGGGCCGTCGAGAATGTTTGTTATGTTCTTGCTCCGAACCAAATAGGCAAGGACGGAAAAGGAGTTGTGAGTTACGGCAACAGCATGATCGTTGATCCATGGGGGAAGATCTTGGCCCGTGCTTCCGGCGACAGGGAAGAGATCATTTTCGCCGAGTTGAACAAGTCTTTGATAAAAGACAGGCGGAACGTGTTAGGGGTTTAAAAACAAGTGAAGATCGATCGAAAAACTAATAAGAGGCGGGGGAAGACGATGATCAGAAAACAAATAGAAAAAGACGTTTCTCGAGGAGGACAAAGCATTGTTGAGTATATTATTTTGATGGCGGTCGTTATAGCGTTCCTCGTTATTTTTTTAGGCTCGGGAGGCTATTTTGAACAAGTTTACAACAGGACGATCCAACAGCAGGGCGATGATATGCTTGATGCGGCTATAACGATCTTTAATTAACAAGGCCGCTTGCGGTGTTTGGCGGGTAGAGAAAAAGATGTTTTGATCATGGCAAAAAAAGAAATAAAAGTTGCGGTTACAGGGGCTGCCGGGAACATAGGGTACTCTGTGTTGTTTCGGCTGGCTTCCGGGGAAGCGTTCGGCCTTGACACGGGCATCCACCTGGGGCTTTTAGAGATTGAACCGGCACTTCCCGCTTTAAAAGGGGTTGTTATGGAGCTAGACGATTGCGCCTTTCCTCTTTTAAAATCCATCGTTCAGACGGCGGACCCGAAGGAGGCCTTTAAAGATGCTGATTGGGCCCTGCTGGTAGGAAGCATTCCCCGTAAAGCAGGGATGGAGCGCGGAGATCTATTGAAGGTTAACGGCAATATCTTTACTGTTCAGGGAAGAGCCCTGTCATCCCATGCCAAGCCGACATGCAAGGTTCTGGTTGTTGGAAACCCTTGCAATACAAATGCTTACATAACGAAGGCCTTCGCTCCGAATATCCCGGCAAAGAACTTTTTTGCCATGACCATGCTGGACCAGAACAGAGCTTGTGCGCAATTAGCGCAAAAGGCCGGGATGGCGGTTACGGATGTCAAAAATATGGCCATTTGGGGTAATCATTCGGCTACCCAATATCCGGATTTTTATCAAGCAACCATTAAGGGAAAACCCGCGACAGAGGTTATTTTGGATGAAAAGTGGCTCCAAACGTCCTTTATTGAGACTGTTCAGAAACGTGGGGCGGCCATCATTGGCGCCCGTGGGCTTTCTTCAGCGGCCTCTGCGGCGAATGCCGTTATTGATACGATTCAAAAGGTCGTTACTCCTACAAAAGAAGGAGAATTCTTTTCGATGGCTGTTTCTTCTGATGGGAGCTATGGGATCGAGGAAGGGATCATGTTCAGTTATCCCTTGCGTTCGGATGGGCAAGAATGGGAAGTCGTAAGAAGCTTGGATCATAATGATTTTGCCAAAGAAAAGATAGAAGCGACCTATCAAGAACTCCTTTCTGAAAAGAATGCTGTAAAAGAAATTCTTTGATTCCAAATGTTGCCTGGTTAAAATTTTTCAGAAACGGAAAATTCTTTAAATAAGCTTGTGTTTGTAAAGAAAATGTTTATACTTATAAGTATACTTATATTAGTGACTTCTGAAAGGGGAGGGGCTTATTGTGTTTTTAAAAGATCATAAAGAACAAATTTTTTGTATTGCTTTCATTCTAGCGATGACCGCTCCAGGGTGTGACATGATCACTTCCATTAAGGCGTATTTTCAAGAACCTTCCGACCCGCCTACTTCCCAAACTGCTTTGGCCCCAAAAAAGGCAGTTGTTCAAGTTCAAGCAAAGCCGGCGCTCGCGCCTATGAAGGCTAATACGTTAGCCCGTGTCGGCAACTGGTCCATAACGATTGAGGAGTTCGAGGAGAGATTAGACGCGCTTAAAGAGGTCGTGCCCGAATACGATATTACCGACCTGGACGGGCGAAGGCTTGTTCTTGACGAACTGGTCAACCAGCAGGTGTTAGTTTCGGGGGAGGAGGCAAAGGGGTTAGCCCGCCAAGCAGATATTCAAGCTGCGGTTGAAGAATTCCGTCGGACACTGATCGTCCGTGAGGTTGCCCGCCAGCTTACAGAAGGCCTTGAGATGTCTGATATGGAAGCGCGCGCATTTTATGATGAGAATAAGGAAATGATGATTGGTCCGGCGCAGTGGCATGTTAGAGAGATTGTTGTTGCCTCCAAAGATGAGGCTACAAATGTCTTGACTGAGATTCTAAAAGGGGCCGATTTTGCCGAAATGGCCAAGCAGCACTCTACTAGCACAACGGCAGCCCAAGGAGGCGAGCTAGGGTTCATCACTCAGGAGCCTTTTCCTCAAATGGGCAGAGCTTTGCTGCCTTTAGAAGAAGGAGATGTTAGCAGTGTATTCAGGGGGCCGGAAGGATATTATGTTGTCAAGTTAGAGGAAAAAAAAGGCGGCGAAACAGTCAGCTTTGAGGAGATCAAGGCCGATATTATCCAAAGCCAAACGTTGCTGACGCAACAGCAGGTGATCCTCGAACATCTAGAGCAATTGAAAGCAAAAACAAATATTAAGATCAACGAGCAGTTATTGCAGCGATAGTAGGGAGCAGCGCAGGCAATCCATTAATCATAACGCGTAGTTAGGTGTATTCCGCATGAAGGGGGCAGCATGAATATAGAAAACAAAAAACAATTTGCTACGATCCTTTTGGCCGTTGGCCTTGGATTGGTGGCAGCTATGTTGATGAGCAAAGTTGTCAGTGACAAAGTTGATCAACAGACAAAGATCATTGCAAAAGAGTATCAGGGAAGAAGCGTTGCTTTGGTCAAAGAAATGGATTTGACCAAAAAGACATTGAAAAAACTAGCCAAAGATCACGCGGCTCTTGCTAAGCGGGTTGCGCAGCAACCCAAGATAATCAGGCAAGAAGCGCTGACCCCACAAAAGCCAACGGTTCAGGAAACTGCATTTTCTTTGCGCACACCGCCGGGAAAAAGAGCGCTTACGATCAAGATCCAATCCCTTGCGGCTGTCGGAGGGCTTGTAAACCCCGGAGATTTTGTTGATATTATCGCTCACCTGGACCTTCCAGATGAAATGGGGGGAGTTTCAACGAAGAAGAGCAAGAAGAGTAAGAAATCCTCTGAGAAAGTTACGACCGTATTATTCCAGAATATTCAAGTATTAGCTGTCGGGATTAATTTTAATCCGATGGGAAATGTCCCGCCCTATGAAATACAACAGAAATCAAAAACATTAAACGTGACGTTAGCCGTAAGTCCGGAAGAAGCGAGCCTTTTAACTTTTTCCCAGGCGCATGGAGATCTTCAGTTGTCGTTAAGGTCCCCGGCGGAAACAGAGGACAAAGTTCTACAACAAGTTGCCTCGTGGGATGCTCTAGCTGATTTTGTTTTGGAACATCAGGGGACAGAACTCAAAGTCCCAAGGAAAAGATCAACCGTTGCTCCAAGGGGAGCAGGGGAATTGGAAGCAGAGGAAGCCAAGCCGTTCATTCAGATTTTCCGAGGAGGCAGGGAGCTATAAACCATGCGAATTTGCAGATTATTTAAAAAAGCGATTATTTTCGGGGGGAATATTTTTCTATGTTTGGCTTTAGCGACAAGCTATGCCAATGCGGGAGATCCAGATGTGTTGGATTCGCTTTACGCCGATGAGATCAGCATGATCAGAGGGGAACTTGTGGCTTTGAAGGTCTATTCCCTGACGAGGGTTTCGGTAGCGGATCCGGGCATCGCGGATATTGCCGATGCCACCGATCAAGAGATCTTACTTGTTGGGAAAAGAAGCGGAGAGACAGCGGTGTTCCTTTGGGACGAACACGGAAAACGGACGATCATGGTTTATGTGTATGTCCGGAACCTGGATCTTACGGAAAAACGGGTAAAAAGGTTTCTTAAAGATGCGAATATCTATGGAGTAAAAGTAGCCATTAATAAGAAAGAAGGAAAGGTCATTATTGCGGGAAAAGTCCCGGAGGATAAAAGAGACCTTTATGATGAGATCGTTATGATGTTCAGCGATGAGGTCATCAGCCTTGCTGAAGAAGCGGTCATCGAAGATCTTGTTCAGGTCGATATGCAGATCACGGAACTTACGACGACCCTTTCCGAGAGTTTGGGGATCGACTGGACCACAGGCGGAGTTTCGGGCATTGCGCCTCAGTATCTGGAAGCAGTTCCCGAATTTGATGGCAGTATCGGCGATTTTTTCAAGATAGGGGATTTTACCCGGGCCGGCCAGCTTATTGCCGTTGTGAATGCCCTGGTCACGGAAGGAAAAGGGCGCGTTCTTTCGAAACCGAAGATCGTTGTCATGAGCGGAGAAGAGGCGAGTTTTCTTGTCGGAGGCGAAATCCCGATCCGGACAACAACCTTTTCCGATACAGGCTCATCGCAGGAAAATGTAGAGTTTAAGGCATACGGCATTAGCATGACGATAACCCCAACGATCAAAAAAGAAAAGATCGATGTTGTCATGAACCTTGAAGTCAGTGAGATCGATGCTTCAACGGCAACAACGGTTTCCGAAGACGTCGCTTTCTCAACGCGGTCCGCGAGCACGCACCTGTTTTTGGATAATGGCCAGACGATCGTTCTTGCCGGCCTGATCAAGCATTCGGAAAGCGAGACGATGAGCAAGCTTCCGTTTATTGGCGATATTCCTATTGTGGGGGTACTTTTCAGAAGCAGGGTGAACCCTGTTCCTGAAACGGATCAAGAACTTGTCATAGCGTTAACTCCGCATATTTTAAGGCAGAAGGAAACAGTGGCAGCTAGGGACGCCTTCGCGGATAAGGGCAAGGATTTATCTCAGGTGGCTCGAGGCTCTAGACGATCTTATAAAAACATGGCTCCCCATTATTTGGGCATTCCCAAAAAAATGACTAGATACGTTCATGGCATTCAGCAGAAGATATCCCAGTCTATTGTATACCCGCAGGAAGCGCGGCAATACGGCTGGGAAGGAACCGTGAAATTGGGAGTGTTGATCTTAAACGACGGAACGCTTGCTTTTGCCTTGATCAAAGAATCTTCAGGGCATGATATTTTTGATGAAGTAGCTTTAAAAACAACAAAAAGGCTGGCGCCTTTTACGGCCTTTCCTCCCGATACGGATATGAAGGAATTAAATGTAACAATACCTATTGTGTATAGTTTGAGCGGCAATTGATGGTGAAGCGGAAGGATCGGGACGTCTTGTTAAAAAGCATTTAACAAAAGGCGTTCCTAAATTATTTGCGATAACTCTGTATAACCGTTTTTAGAATTTCACTATGAGATCCAAAACAATTACGGTTTTTAGCAATAAAGGCGGGGTAGGAAAAACATTTATTACAGTAAATTTGGCCACCGCCTTGGTTCGCGCCAAGAAAAAAGTTCTCCTGATCGATTTTGATTTCCAGGCAGGACAAGATATGGCCCGGATGCTCAACCTCTCTCCCCGCAATGCGATCGTCGATCTTCTGGCGGGTTTAGAAGTGGTGGGCGATACGGATGTCATTAAAGAGCACGCGACCATTCATTCGAGCGGCCTGCATTTCCTGCCTGTTGTCAAAAGCACCCAGCAGATCGGCCGTGCCACCCCCGATAATATAAAGCCTTTTTTTAAAAAAGCCACAAAAACGTATGACTACATTCTTGTTGATGCCGGCAAATCGCTCAACGAGACGCTAGTGACTGTGTTCGATTATTCCAATCTGATCCTTCTGGTATCGACTCCGGATATTCTGGCTGTTTACCAAGTTAAACGGTCTCTCGACGTTCTGCAAAGCCTGCAGTTTCCTTTAAAGATGGTCAAACTCATTTTAAACCGTTCGGAAAGCCGCGGGAGCGTTGCCTGGCAAGAGGTGCGTTCGGCTTTACCCTGTGAAATATTCAGCCATGTTCCGTCAGATGGAAAAACGGTTGGAATGGCCTTGAACCGGGGGATCCCATGCGTTATTGACAGCCCGAAGAGCAAGGTTGCTGAAGCTTTCTTGAAGATGGTTCCTGTCCTCCGCCGGGAGGATTTGTACGTTCCGGCAACAGAGGTTGAAAAATTAAGGAACACGGAAGGCATGGATAAGCCGGCGCAATTCTGGGAAAAATTCGGGATCTCGCAACAGAGCTCTGTGTCGGAGAAGGCATACTCCAGCGAAGACGACGAGATCCTTCTTTTGAAGAAGAGGATCCATGAAAAGCTTGTCGAGCGTCTCAATCTCGACGGGATTGCCGCAGATCTCTTAGGCAATCCGGAAGCTGTTGTTCATGTCAAGAAGTCTGCGGAAGAAGTTGTGACCAATTTGCTGACTGATGAAGCCGGAGGGAAGATCGCTTCGTCTGAAGAGCGGCGGCGCTTAGTGAATGATATTGTCAATGAAGCCTTGGGCCTCGGCGCGCTTGAAGACTTCCTTGCTGACTCTGAGGTAACGGACATCATGGTCAATAGCAAAGATGAACTTTATATTGAGAAAAACGGAAAGTTGGTACTAACCAATAAACGGTTTGTTTCCGACGATAAAATGCGATCTATTATCGATAGGATCATCGCGCCTTTAGGTCGCCGCATTGATGAGTCGACGCCGATGGTTGATGCCCGCCTTCCCGATGGGTCGCGTATTAACGCGATCATTCCGCCTTTATCGCTCAATGGCCCGATGATCACCATACGAAAATTCGGAAAAGAAAGGCTTCAGGTCGGGGACTTGCTGCACAAATTTCATAGCCTGTCACAAGATATGTCTGATTTTCTGCATGCCTGCGTTCTTGGGCGGAGGAATATTATTGTCTCCGGAGGAACGGGAGCGGGGAAAACATCGCTGTTGAATGTTATTTCCGAGTTTATTCCCGACGGGGAGCGTATTATTACGATCGAAGACGCCGCTGAATTAAAGTTAAAGAAGAGCCATTGGGGCCGCCTTGAATCCCGCCCGCCTAACATTGAGGGAAGGGGGGCGGTGACCATCCGCGACTTATTTATCAACAGCCTTCGCATGCGGCCTGACCGTATTATTATCGGGGAATGCCGTGGCCCGGAGGTTTTGGACATGCTCCAGGCGATGAATACTGGACACGACGGATCAATGACGACCCTTCACGCAAACTCGACGCGCGATGTTTTAACGCGTATGCATTCCATGATCCTGTTAAGCGGTATCGAATTGCCGGTCAGGGCGATCAATGAAATGGTCTCTTCGGCTATTGATGTTATTGTTCACATAAACCGTTTCTCCGATGGAACTAGAAAGATCACCGGAATCACAGAAACCGAAGGCTTGAGTGATGATTTCCAATTGAAGCTATCGGACGTATTTGTTTTTAAGCAATCAGGTATCGACAGCGATGGCAGGGTTCTCGGAGCCTACCAGCCCACTGGCCGGATTCCCAGATGCTATGAGGATTTTATCACGAGGGGCCTCCCTATCAATAAGGAAATGTTCGAGCTAAAACAAGAGGAACAGGACGAAGAGGCGTAGTATACCGAAAATATTCTCGAGATTTAAGCGGCAGGAAGATCTGATTGGTATCCATCATTAATACAACAAGAAATGCGGTCATTGCCCAAAAAGGGTGCATGGCCGATACTTTTTTCTCCCGCATGGTCGGCCTTCTCGATAGAACTTCCCTCCTGAAGGACGAAGCCCTCATTATTACCCGCTGTCAATCTATCCACATGTTTTTTATGCGTTTTGCGATTGATGCCATTTTTGTCGGTCAAAACGATTGTGTGGTTGGTATTGTAAAGGGTATCAAACCTTTTCGTTTAAGCCCGATCTTTTTTCGATCAAGCTATGTCATTGAAACCCCAGAAGGAATAATTGTCCAAACTGAAACCTCCCTTGGCGATAGAATTCAAATAAACGAAGTTTAATATCACTCAAATCAAAAAAATAGAGTAATTTTCCTATTGACCGTTGGGCCTTTCGTGATATACTAAAAAAGATATTAATGTCCAATCTGGTTCTTTATCTTGAGTTTTCAAAGATTAGGAAAATAATACAATATGGGTGTTATTCATAAACTTAGGGGAGATGTTATTTCCTTTATTATTACCCTCAAGAAGAATAATCCTTCCATTGGGGTTCGCCAGCTTGCTGTATTGACAAGCGAGCAATTTCATGTTCAAGTGTCCAAATCTTCTGTCAATAGCGTGTTGAAAAAATCCGCGCTGAGCAGTTCCGTTGGGAGAAGATCTGGAATCACCGTTCGACCTGAAAAATTTTCCATTCCATCCGTTAAAAAGGATCAAATATCAAAAAGCATGAGGGGTGCGGGTTTTCGAAAAGAAGAACTGCCTTTAGCAGAAGAAAAAGGTCCCGTTCAAGAAAGACCCTTGCCTTCAAAGCTTCCTGTCGAAAAAGAATTGGATGAAGAGGCCGAAGAAACGGGAGCCTCTCCGGCAGAAATTCTAGAGGGGCAGGATTTTTCCGGCCATGTCGAAGCCCTGCGCAAGGATAGGAGGGTTCAGGGAACGGCCATATCAGATGGCGCCGGATTCATCTTTTTAAAAGCGGCGCAATGGGATGTCTCAACGCACTCCTTAATGGCCGAATTGTTTAAAAAGTATATCCAGTCTGCCGTTTCTAACCGCTTTGATTCTATAAGTGACATGTTTTTGTTCCTTAAGTTTCTGGGAGAAGAGTCTTTTGACCTCACTTCGGCTTACGGCAGCCACGGCCTTGGGGTCTTAAATAATTTCTGTCATCCCATCGCCAATGAGAATAAGGATCTGCTGGAATTGAAGGGGCTGTTTCAATGGGATAAAACAATGCAAAAATCCTCCTCGCTGCCTAGCCTTATTATGGAATACAACAGGATCAATGAACAGGCCTTTTTAGAAGTTAAGGGGTTGAGGTTGTTGCTCGAAGACAGGTCCGAGGTAACTATGGATGCCTCAATGGCCTCTTTTGGGGGAGGAAGCCTCATTCCGCCATTTCCCTATGGTTCGTTACCGATCCATAAAGCCATGGCGCGATTATCGAACTCTTTAGTCAGCAATATTCAAAGTATTATTTTTCACAGGGCCCCGGGAGAGGCAAAGTTTGACCGGGCGGTTTATGACATGGTTGCTGTTTTCGAAAATATTCCAGGGAAAAGGATTCTTAAGATCTCTGTTCTTGATTTGCAAGGTGAGGAAATAGCCGAGTTCTCAACCGTCCCATTCCAAAAGAGGACTTTTCTGATGGGGGTTGCCCCCCAGCAAAAAGAGTTCGGTGAGCTAACGAAAGCTGTCAAATGGGCGGGAAAAAGATCTTTTTATCATGAAGGGATTGACAGAATTGTTCATTTTGCCGAGACAAAAACGAAGTTCATGGCAATGCAGGTTAATGAAAGCATAGAGGATTTTAGGGTCATTACGGTCAGAGAAGGCGAGGAAAGCGCTTCTTGTTGGGGAATTTTGACCAATCAGCATAACGGAAGCGGTGAGGATATTCTTAAAGAATACATGTCCCAATGGCCATACTTAGGGGAATCTTTGCAAGAAGCTCCTATTTTTGTGTTGCCGCCCGGAAAGTCTGATGAAAGCCAAGAGATGGAAAATAGGGCTGAAAAGAAGGATTTTAGCGTCTTCAGTGACTTTGTTGGGAGCCTTCACAAGTATTGTCAGAAGCAATTTTTCCCTCCGGTCCATTCCAATGATGACATAAGTTCTTTCATTGAAAATGTTTATGGTATATCTGGAATTTATT
>JAGLMJ010000014.1 GCA_023140095.1 Candidatus Omnitrophota bacterium
TAATCAAAACCGAATTCATTATTGGTCCCGTAAGTGATATCGCAGCCGTACTCTTCCTGCCGGGTGACATGGTCCCCGTCGCTTTGAATAACCCCGACGGTCAACCCCAAGAATTCATAAAGCAGCCCCATCCACTCGCGGTCGCGCCTTGCCAAATAATCATTGACGGTCACAATATGCACGCCCTCGCCGGTGAGCGCGTTTAAATACGCCGGCAGCGTCGCCACCAACGTCTTTCCCTCCCCGGTCGTCATCTCCGTGATATTGCCGTTATGCAGGATGATCCCGCCGACGATCTGGACGTCAAAATGGCGCATGTTAAGCACGCGCTTGCCGACCTCGCGGACAACCGCGAAGGCCTCGGGCAGAATGGAATTCAAGAATCTCTGTTTGGCTTGGTAAAGGTCTTCGGCGGCCTTCTCGATCTGTATCGTCAGGGCATCCTTCTCTTCCTGGCCGGTTGCCTGCTTATAAAGGTCCTCTAACCGGTCGAAATCCTCTTTTTCTTTTTGGACCGCCGCGGGATACGCGCTTTTAAATTCTGGCGTCTTGGCGCGCAATTGATCGTCGCTTAAGGCGCTGACCTGCTCCTCGAGGGCATTGACCTTCGCGACGGTACCCGCAAGCTTCTTGATCACCCTTATCGACGGCAGCGGCAACTCCTCGTTAAGAAGGATATTCACCTTCGGCTGAAGCTTATCGATGTGCTTCTGCGTGCCCGCAATCGCCTGTTTTTTGATGATGGAGTTGAACATAATTTTTGTTGTACGTGATACAGACCCCGGGGTCTGTATACGGTTCATGGTCTACTTCCCCGGCTTCATTCTTAAAAACGCCTCAATAAACAAATCCAGATCGCCGTCCATGACTTTAGGGACATTGCCCGTCTCGACCTCCGTCCGGTGGTCCTTGACCATGGAATACGGATGCATCACGTACGACCGAATCTGGCTTCCCCATTCGATCTTCTGTTTCTGCCCGTATTCCTTCGACATCTTCTCTTCCTGCTCTTTGCGCTTTAATTCATAGAGCCGCGCGCGCAGGATCTTCATCGCCATCTGCTTGTTCTGTAATTGAGAGCGCTCGTTCTGGCACTGAACGACAATCCCCGTCGGCGCATGTGTTAACCGCACGGCTGAATCCGTGGTGTTGACACTCTGCCCGCCCGGCCCCGAAGAGCGGAAGATATCGGTCCGGATATCGTCGGGATTGATCTCGATATCCATACCCCCCTCAATCTCGGGGATTACGTCGACGCTGGCAAACGACGTGTGCCGTCTTTTATTCGAATCGAACGGGGAAATGCGCACGAGGCGGTGAACGCCCTTCTCCCCCTTTAAATAGCCATAGGCCATATCGCCTTCAATGCCAAGCGTCGCGTTCTTGATCCCGGCCTCCTCGCCCTGCAGCTCGTCGATCAATTTAACCTTGCATTGGTGCAGGTCCGCCCACCGGGTGTACATCCGCAGAAGCATGCTCGCCCAATCGCAGGATTCGGTCCCGCCGGCTCCGGCATTAATGCTCAAGATCACATTGTTCTTATCGAACGGCCCGCCGAGAATACTCTGGATCTCAACCATGTTGACATCCGCTTCCAAAACCATGAGTTCCTGGGCGACCTGCTCGAGCATGTCAGGTTCGCCCTTAGAGATCTCCAGTATCTCCCCTAATTCCTCCAATTTCCGGAAACTGTTCTCAAAAGGCTCAACACACCCCTTTAAATATTTCAGTTCCCGCATCGACTTATTGGCATTGAGAGAGTCATCCCAGAAGTTGGGCTGCGTCATCTTCTCTTGGATAGATTGAATCGCTTCTTGCTTTTGAGGAAGGTCAAAGAAACCCCCTTAGATGCTGGAGCTTTGCTTTGATCTCTTTCATCTTTTTTTGAATATCATCGAACATCGGGATCCTTTGCGCCTGTTTCCGTTCATAATATGTAGGAGCGACCGGTCGGTCGCCCCTACGAAAGGCACATTATAACACGGCCTTTCGTATTTGCAACACGTATTCTCCGTCGCCGCAGGGCATTAGTGCTTAAGGCCCTTGAGTTCAAGGTTGAATTCGTCCTTACTGTCCGCGTATTGCCGGGCATCGTTCTCATCGACTAAACCGCTCGTGACCAGATCTACCAAAGACTTCTTGAAGCATTTCATCCCGAATAGTTCCCCTTCATCAATATAGTTCTGGATCTCACGGATGTGCCCTTCGCGGATCAGGCGGGAGATCGTCGGCGTGACCACCATGGTCTCATACGCCGGAATGCGCCCTTTCCCGTCCTTGCGGGGAAGAAGGCGCAGCGAAATAGTGCCTTTAAGGATCATCGAAAGCTGCATGCGTATCTCGTTGTGAAGATGGGGAGGGAAGAAATTGACGATGCGGACAATGGTCTGAACGGCGTTGACCGTATGGAATGTTGTCAGCACGAACGTTCCCAACTCCGTGGCCGTAATGGCCGCGCGCATGGTCGCTTCATCACGGATATTTCCGATAAAAATAATATCCGGGCTTTGCTGGGTCACATATTTGAGCGCCATTGGATAGGAGCGCACGTCAAGCCCTAACTCGCGCTGGTTGATAATGCTTTTTTTGTCAGTAAAAAGAAATTCGATCGGGTCCTCGAGCGTGATCACGTGTTTCGCCGACATAGTATTGATATAATCGATCATCGTCGCGATCGTCGTCGATTTGCCGCTTCCGGCAGGCCCGGACGTAATGAACAGCCCCTTGGGCTCTTCGCAGAACATCTTCAAGACATCGATGGGGAGATTTAGTTCTTCAAACGATTTGACCTCCGTGTGGACATGCCTGGCCACGATCGCCGGGCTCCCGCGCTGCGTGAAAATATTGATCCTGAAGCGCCCTACCCCCTCTTCTTCATGGATAAAATCGATATCCAAGTTGTCGAGGAATTTCTTCCGGCGCTTCTCGCTTCCAAGAAGGAGATTCGTAATGGCCGTCATCTCGTCTTTACCAAGAGGCTCTTTGCCGATCGTCTCCACTTTCCCGTTAATGCGTGCGCGCGGAAATGCCTTTGTCCTCAAATACAGATCCGAGGCTTCCCTTTCGACCATTAATTGAAAAACTTGTCTTGTATTCATATGTCCTCCTGTCTGGTATAATCCTCACCCTATAAGTCATTAATAGAATAAGGAAATTGTTAATGTTAAACTAAACAAGCTTTTTGTAGGGAGACAGCTTATGTCCCTCCTTATGGCCCATAACTGGGACCATTTAAAAAAGATTGTTGCTTCCTGCATGTCTAACTGGGAATATTTATTAAGGATGCTATGGGGTCAAGTTGATACTTGATTACCATTCATATCCCAGGTTATATTGAGTTAGACGCTTGCGGGAATACCGCTCCCTTATCAAAGAGATCAAATTATTTTTAACCTCAAAGGAGGTTTACCCATGAACTACTTAGGTATTGATGTTTCAAAATCAACATCCCGTTATGTCTTTCTAAACAAAGACGGTGAAAAGCTAACCAAAGCATTTACATTGCAAAATTCTCAACAACATTTTGAAGGTCTACTGTCCAGATTAAAGAAACTTGACCTTAAAGCTGAAAATCTTCTAATTGGCATTGAAGCCACCGGAATCTGGTGGGAAAACCTTTATACTTTTCTTACAGAGAATAGTTTTAAGGTCATCATTCTTAATCCCCACCAAACGAATAAATACCGTGAAGCCTTACGCAAGAAAGCTAAAACGGACGACATTGATGCTTATGTCATTGCCGGGCTTCTTCGTTCTAATGACTTTGCTGCCAATTTTATTCCTGAAGAATCAATTCAGATCCTCAGAGAGATTACAAAACTCAGATACCAACTTCTCAAAGATCATAAAAGCTATCAACGTCAAGCTATGAGCCTGCTTGGGCTCATATTTCCCGAATACAGCCAAACGGCTCTTAAAAATCCTTTTGCCATTGCTTCTTTGGCTGTTTTTAAGAAATATCCTACAGCAAAACACTTAGCCATTGCTAAACCTAAACATATCGAAAAAATCGTCAGATCTATCAAAGGCAATAATTTTAATATCAAAGAAATTCAACACCTGCTTGATACCGCTAAAACTTCTATTTATTCCGGACGCGCCAAAGATGCCCAAGGCCTAAACCTCAACATCTTACTGGCACAAGTCGAATCTCTTAACAAAGCCATATCTGATCTCGACCAAAGAACTAACGACATCCTGTCACCAACTAATGATAATGACTTTTATAGCTTTCCCGGAGGAAATTTATTAACTATTCCAGGCGTCGGCCCCAAGACTCTTGCTGCCCTTTTATCAGCTATCGGCTCTGATGGTCAATCTTTTGCTTCCGGCAAGCAACTTATCGGTCTACTAGGATTCTTTCCCAAAATCTACGAATCCGGTGAAACTAGACGCGATAATAAAATATCCAAACGTGGCCCTAAATACTTAAGATCAGCTCTCTACATCGCTGCCGTTGCTTGCATTAAACATAATAAAGAATTTAAATCTCTTTATTCTAAAAAAATATCTCAAGGCAAAACTGGTAAACAAGCACTTATTTGTGTCGCTAAAAAACTCGCTCATCTTTGCCTTAGCATGCTGAAATCCGGTGAATTTTATAACCCTAATCGTGTTTTTATGCCTATTTGAAAAAGATCAATTTGCTCTTTGATAACTTGTTTTTTCCCTTTACTCCTTATAGGATGCTTATAGCTTACGTGCTTACAGTTTAGCCATAAGCTATAAGCTGTAAGCTTTAAGCTTTAAGCTTTAATTACTTGACATTCTCCCGGATTTCCTTCTCTAACGCTATAAGTCTCGCCTTCTTTCCATCCAACTTTCCCGCGTATCCACCAAGCGTTCCATCGGCCTTAATCACACGGTGGCACGGAATAATGAGCGGGTGCGGATTGCGGCGCAACGCCTGGCCGACAGCGCGGACCGCTTTCGGAGAGCCGATTTGCTCTGCGACCCACTTATAGGACCGGGTTTCGCCTAAAGGAATATTAGCGGTAACCGAAAGAACTTTCCACTGAAATTTGGTCAATTTTTTTGTCATCATTATACCCATCCGAACCCCCTAATTAAATTCCAGCCCCTATTTCCTTGCCAGCGCCCGTTTGGTGCGCAGCGAGCGATGGTACGTGATCGCGAAGCGATGGGCCTCGTCGCGCATGCGCTGCAATAACTTTAGGCCCAAAGAATCCTTGCGCAACCGCACGGCATCCCGCTTGCGCGGCAGGAACACTTCTTCTTCGCGTTTAGCAAGTGACGCGACCGGGATGTCGACGTCCAAAACCCTCAATTCGGCTAAAGCGGCGGAAAGCTGCCCTTTGCCCCCGTCGATAACGACCAGGTCGGGAAACAGCAGACCCTCATTGCGCAAGCGGCGGTACCGTCGCTTGACAACCTCGGCGATCATGCGAAAATCATCGATACCTTCGACCTCCCTGATGTGGAACCGCCGGTAATTGGATTTATCCGGCTTGCCGTTCACAAAGGCCACCATTGAACCGACTGCCTGGTTGCCCATGATGTTCGAGATATCAAACGCCTCGATGCGCTCCGGCAGGCGCGGCAGGTTCAGCGCCCGCTGCAGCTGCTCGGCCTCCTTGTAATAGTTAATGTCCTTCGTCCCCGAATACAGCGCCCCAATCGCGCGCAGCTGGTCGCGCACGACGGCCGCCTTCTCAAACTTATGGGCGGCGCTTAAGCGCTCCATTTCTTTGCTTAACCTGCGGTACAATGCGTCCTTTTTTCCTTCGAGGATCAGGCAGACATTCCGGATATTCTTCGCGTATTCTTTTTTGCCGATCTTCTCCGTGCAAGGCGCGTCGCACAAACCGATATGATAGTCGAGGCATTCTTTTTTGAGAAAAGGATCGCAGGTCCGGAAGGGAAAGATACTGCGCAACAGCGTCAAGGCCTCGCGGATCAGCCCTACTTTAACGTAAGGGCCGTAATATTTTGAGGCCTTTTTCTTCCGGCGCGGGCGCTCGATCGATATGCGGGGGAACGATTCTCCGGTGATCTCAATGAACGGGTAACTTTTGTCGTCGCGCAATTCGATATTGTACTTCGGGCCGTATTTTTTGATCAAGCTGGCTTCAAGGATCAGGGCCTCGGCCTCACTGGCCGTCTCGATATGACCGATACCGGCGATCTCGGCGACGAGAAGGTCGGTCTTTGGGTCCTTCCCCCGCGATTTTCTGAAATACGATTGGACGCGCTGCCGCAGCGACACGGCCTTGCCGACATAGATTACCTTGCCACGCGCGTCTTTCATTAAATAAACGCCGCTGGTCAAAGGCAAGTTTTTAATCGTATTATCAACAGTCATAGAAAACCCTTTGGGCGCCCGCAGGGGGGCGCCCCTACCATTAGACTTAATTTAAAGGTATTTGATATAATGGAATACATAAGAACAACCGAAGTAGAACCGAACAGTGAGTTGAATAAGTCTAACGCGCCTCAAAGGCCAAGGGCCTATATCCTGAATAAGACCCAACTCATTGTGATGGAAAAGCTAAATAGTGCTATCGCCGATTCAAAAAGGCTACTAATGGAGAAAGCTCATCTCATCACACGTTCGGATTCCACCCCTAAAGAAAAGGAGGATTCCATTATGTCAAAAATCAAGAATTACATTGGCATTGATATCGCGGCCGAAACTTTTGCCGCAAGTATCTACCAATCCCCTGAAAGTTCCATCCTTACAAAAGAAGACCTTCATAATTCACCAACCGGCTTTAAAATCCTCATTGATTGGTTAAAGCAACATAGATTATCTTCTAAGAATAGTATCGTTTGCATGGAAGCAACTGGCATATATTCTGAAGCCATAGTGTATTACCTCGCGGCCAAAGGATTCTCAGTAACCCGTTGAACCGCCATTAAAAGTTAAGCGCGCTTTTGAAATTAGCGGACACAAGACAGACGCGGTCGATAGCAAACAAATAGCTGAATATGCGTATCGTTTTAAAGACGAACTCAGGCTCTGGGAACCAAAAAAAGAAATCGTCGAGAAAATCAAGCAATTATTGGTTGCGCGCGAACAATTCGTTAAACAAAAAGTGGCGACTTTAAATAAACTTTATGCCTATAAAAAACATGTGGTTCAAGTTCCTTTGATTGTCCAAGCCCTCCAGGACTCCCTGGATCAGACTAACAAGCTTATTGCCACTATTGAGAAAGAGCTCAATAGATACATCAAAAAGGACAAAGACATTTTTAAAAGAACAAGCACGCTTAAAAGCATATCAGGGTTTGGAACATTATTATCTGCCAATATCATTGCAATAACAGATGATTTTAATCAGATGACCGAATATAAGACTTTAGCCGCTTTTATCGGCATTGCTCCGTATAAATATCGCAGTGGTTCATCCATTCGCAAAAAAGATCGATCCCGCAAATACAGCCCGCCAAGGGCCCGGAAATTACTTCGTCTTGCGGCTCAATCTGTCGCAACTCATGACAAAACATTCAGGAAATACTATTTACGCAAATTAGAAGAAGGTAAAGCCAAAAGTTTAGTCCTAAACAATATTGCCAACAAATTACTTAAACTTGCTTATACTATGATAAAGAACGATACAAATTACATTAAAAACTATAAGTCAATTCATCCTATGTATGTTTAAAACGTTTGACAAAGTCATAGTGTTCAGGATGACTATTATTCTTTATATCAACCCCCGTGGTCGACATGGTTGCAAACAATTGTGTAGGGGCGGGTCCCTGTGCCCGCCCACACCACAATTAATTAGGGACAGAGCCCCATTATAATGGGCTCTGTCCCTAATTTATCTGCCCAGCCCTCTCTTAACCCACTCCACGATCTTGTGCGCCTGTTCCACTTGCAAAAACAGGCAAATCAATCCGTAAAAAAGGAAACCGGAGAAGCCGGCGGCGCCTAATTTGATAAATTCTCTGGAAAACGTGGCATGCACCCAAACCGCGTCGGCAAAGATCCCTGTCAGCAGCGCGGCAAACGTAACTTTGAGGAAATAAACGAGCAGGCCGGAATTGAATCTTCCCAGCCGCTTGTTCATAATATAGAACAGCGCCAAAAAGTCGATCGTCCCGGCGATCGCGCTCGCCAGCGCGATCCCGCCGATCTTTAGCGGCACCATCAAAATAAAATTCAAGGCCGCATTGAGCCCCAAACAGAACGCGGCGATCTTCACGGGAGTTTTCGTATCCTGAAGGGCGTGGAACGCCGTCACCAGGATCTTGATCCCTCCGAAACTGAACAGCCCCAGCGCGTAGAACGACAGCGCCAACGAGGTGATCCCCGTCGAATACGTCGTGAACTCTCCCCTTTGAAAAAGGACGCGGATGATCGGCACGGCAAACAGCAAAAGCATCACCATCGTCGGAGCCATCACAAAAAAGATATTCTCGAGCGCAAAAATGACCACGCGTTTGATCGACTCCGTGTCTTTTTTAGCGGCGAGCCCCGAGAGCGACGGCAGCACCGCCGATGCGAGCGCGATGCTGAAGACCCCCATAGGGAACTGAATGATCCGGTTGGAATAATAAATAGCCGAAATCCCGCCTTGCCCGACGATCATCGCGAGAGACGCGCAGAAGGTGTCGATCAGCACCGTCAATTGATAAACGCCACTGCCGATCATTCTGGGGATCAGCAGCTTCCCGATCTTCATCGCGCCCGGATGGCACAATGTCTTGGGCCTCTTGAACTTCATCCCGGTCTTCAACAGCGGCCTAACCTGCACCGCGAGCTGCAGCACCCCGCCGACAAGAACGCCGATCGCCAAGCCAAAGACTGGCTCCTCCATTGTCCGCGAAGCGATAAAGGCGCTGGCGATGACCGAAATATTTAAAAGGCACGGACTGAAGGCGGGCACAAGAAATGACCGGAACGTAAAAAGGATCCCCATGCAATAAGCAGTCAGCCCGATAAAAACCAGATAGGGGAACATGATCCGTGTCAGATGGATGGTCAATAATAATTTATCCGGATCGACCATAAAACCGGGAGCGATCATGCGGACGATCACCGGGGCAAAAACGATCCCGAGAAGGGTGACCGCGCTTAAAACAATAAGGGCTAAAGTAAGGACAACGCTAGCAAACCGCCAAAACGACTCTCTCCTCCTTTTCTGCAAGTATTCCGTAAGAATAGGAACCACCGCTGAATTGGTCGCCCCCTCTCCGACAAAATCCCTGAATAAATTCGGGATCTTCAAGGCGACAAAGAATGCGTCCGCCCGAATCCCGGTCCCCAGCAGCTTCGCCAGGATCACATCCCGGAAAAATCCGAGTATCCGGGAGCTCAGCGTCCCGACCGAAAGCAGCGACATGGATTTGATAATGGACCTTGGCGAGTCCGGGCCCCGCTGCGGGGCTTCCTGGTCGTGGGTTGATTTATCAGTTGACATCCATAACCCTTTTTGCTATATTATCCAATCATTCGCCGTTAGGAAAACATAAGGAGAATCACCGTGCCACAAAGAAAGTCCGGAATAAAAGAGTTGCGCAAAAACCATGTGCGGCATATGCACAATCTTGATATTAAGACTGACCTTAAGAAAACCACGAAGAAGTTTCTTGCCTCCGTTAAAGACAAGGACCAAGGAAAAGCCCAGTCAAACTTGAACGAATTGTACAAAAAGCTGGATAAAGCTACCAAACGCAATCTTTTGCATGAGAACACAGTCGCCCGTCGCAAATCCAAATTCAGCAAGCAATTAGCAAGCTTAGCTTCGTAACCGCTATTTCCACCGCGTATTCCGGTTTTAACCGGCTTCGCTTAATATTCAGATCGGCCTCTTGAAGAACCAAGAGGCCTTTTTTAAACCCGTCTGCAGAAATGCGGTTTCTCACGCTTCCCCAGAACCATACCAATCCTCCCATGATCCTTAAAGGGGAATCGCCATCCTTCAATAATGTATTGAGAATTTTTAATGCCTCGCGGGAATCGCGCGCCTCGATCGCCCCTGTGACATCCCAAAGATCGCTCTTTTTTCCCCTTCGTCCAAAGCGTATCACTTCCGCGGCAGACATCACATCGCGGGCAAACCCCCCTTTTAAAGCGGTCGCATCAGAATCAAGGACCAGCACGGCATGCTGACACCCCTCTTGGATAAAGTCCGAAATAATTTCCTTGTTGTGCTCGCTGAGTTTTTCGATCGAACGGATGAGGATAAGGCGCTTTTCAGCGACAGCAGGAAGAGCACTGAGGGATTTTCTTAATGCGGCAGGATCCAACTTTATGCCATGCAGGAGTTCGTAATCAAGCTTGCGGGCGTCGTCGGAAGATAGACAGTCGGCCTTGATCTCATTGATTCTTCGATCCTTGGCTGAGCTGCCCTCCCCTAATAAAAGATAGATCATTTGAATAGATAATAGATATTCGTAAACAGTAAATGGTTAATCTTTAATGACCAGGCTATAGTATTCGCAAAACAAATTCGTTAGTTTTGAAGGAGGGGTTTTTGTTACCATTCACAATTAACCATTAACCAGGTAGTTACCAGTCCTCGACCGTCCTCTCAACAATGCGGCGGGCGAGATCAAGAAGGGCCTCGTCAACAGCCGACTCTTCGGACGTGGCGGAAGGGCCGCTCACAAAATAGGTCGCCTCGCCTACAAAATTCGGCTCGGTCCAGGAAACCTCATCGGATCGGGCCTTGATCAATTTGAAAGAAACGGTCACATGCACGCGGTATTCCTGAACATCATCGTCATCCGTATACCGCAGTCCCGAGCGTTCATATCTGATCAGTTCGCCGTTTAAAATAAGGTCGGCCTCATGCAGTTCGACAACTTTGAGGTTCCCGTCAAATAAAAACCGGTCAATAACAGCATTGCGGGCCTCGACTTCAAGCAAAGGAAGATAAACATTGCGGCTTGTCCCGGTCGCAAAATCAATGCTGTTCTTAAAGGGTTCTATACGGATCGTCTTGATGCTGCTGGGTAAAGTCGACTTGGTCGTGTATCCGCAACTCGCCAAAAAGACACATAACGCAAGGCTTAAAAGATAAATTGTTTTCTTCATTATTCCTTCCCGCTCATTTCGCGTATCTTATTAAGGGCCTTCGATGACCAGGATGAATTCCTAAAGTCATCAACAACCACTTGATAATAGACCTTCGCCGCTTTATAATTCTTCTGTTTTTCATAAAACTGCGCCACTTGATAACTGTTCTCGGCCTCTTTTTCCCTCAGTTCCCGGATCTGCCGCTTGGCCTCCTGCGACAATTCCGCTTCCGGATAACTCTCGACAAAATCGTTAAATTCTTCGATGGCCGCCTGCGTGACTTTCTGGTCATATTCCGCGCTCGTCGACCGATGAGCATCGGTCACCGCGATCTGATATTTCGCCGCTTTCGCCCATTCGCTCTCGGAATAATCGTTGATGACTTTTTCAAATTCATCCCGGGCTTCCTGATAAAGGCGCTTTTCCAGTAAATACAAACCGATCTTATATTGGGACGGCGCTGCCAGGTCTCCGTACGGAGCATTCTTGATCACGGCCTTAAAGACGTCGATAATGTCATGTTCGCTTCCGGTAAACGCGCCGAGAAAACCTTTGCCCTTGCTCTCGCCGTCCAAGAGCCTTAGCCCGATGTCATATTGCTTCTGGACAATGTCTGCCGAAAGTTCGCTGAAAGGATATTTGTCGACAACGATCTGGTATTCCTTGAACGCGCGGTAGAGCGCGCCTTGGGCCTCGAAACACTTCCCTATTGTGAATTGCGCATCAGGGGCCTGGCGGGCGCGAGGATAATGTTTAAGAAGCTTCTCAAATTCCCGGATCGCCTTCTTGTATTCTTTGGCTTCATAGAGGTCAAGCCCCACTTGCAACTGTTCCTGCGGCGTGTCTTTCACCGAGTACTTAGGATTGATCCATTTATTCGTTTCAGGGGTCCAGACCCAGAAAGCTGTCGCTCTAGACAGAAACGAAAAGTTGCCCATGCCGCGGGCATAGACCAGCGTCAAAGCGGCACTATCTATGATGAAATAAATTGTTAATATAAATATTAAAGGTAAGGTCTTTTTTGTCATTTTGGTTAATGTACTACACTCTTCGCCGTTTGTCAATTTCCTTCGGCGCATTCATCCTTGCTCAGGATTTAGGGGTATGGTGAGCCTGTCGAACCATTCTGCCTAATTTAAAAATTTTGGACGATCTTACCCTTAAATTATGCAACAGGCGTCGCCAGGGCGTAAAAACAGCCGTGGCTACGGCCAAATAATAAACCGTGATGTGCCAGATACTTACTTCTCTAATATAAATATGCGCGAAAGGCACTTTATCGAACAAAAAGATCAATCCAACCATGATATTTAAAACCACTTTAAGGCACATGGCAAACATAAAGGCCCAGGCCGGCAGCAGGACTCCGATCAAAAGCAGGCCGAAGCCGAGAGCGACAATGATCGATATAAGCGGGACGACAACGACATTCGCCAATATCGTGATGGGCGTGATAATGCCGAAATAATAGGCGATCAGTCCGGCGACCGCGACCCAGATGGCCAAAGATAAATACAGCGATTGAAGGACATAATAGAACCACCCGTCAAAATGCCGGCCGCTGAAGTCTTCGGTCCTTCCCCATGGCCGCCTTAGGCCGATCTTTCTCATGCTCAAATCTGCATAAATGATCGCAAAAATACAGCTGAACGATAATTGGAAACCGACATCAAAAAAATTAAAAGGATTGAACGTCAGGATGACCGCGCCGGCCAGGCATAATGTATTGAGCCGGTCGAATTCTTTTCCGACGATAAAACTCGCTAAAAAAATAACGGTCATGACCGCGGCGCGCACGACAGACGGCCTCGCGCCGGTCAGGAACGCGTAACCGGCGATCAAAACGATAACGGCCCCCAGTTGCCACCGGCGGCCGACCGGCATAATCTTTGCGAACACCAGGAACAAAGCGGCAACGATCCCGATATGCAGGCCGCTGATCGCCAGGATGTGCGCGGTGCCCGTCTGCACGAACAGCGCGCGGACGGGCTTCGATATCCCGGAACGGTCGCCCAAAAGGATCGCCTTCATGACCCCGGCCTCATTCTCCGAGAGATTGTCGGATAAAACATTCTTTAACCGGTCCCGCAATTTCAAGGACAGGGCCCTGACGGGATTCCCTTGGTCCTGTTCCAATATTCGCACCAGCGCGTTCTTTTTAACGCTTAAGATAAAGCGAATGTCCCGGCGGGCAAGGTACTCGCGGTAAGAAAAATGCCTGTCCGGGGAGAAATTGTAGGGCCGGTGAAGCTTTCCCTCCAATATGACATGATCGCCGTAAGCAATCCCGGAGGCGCCGAAAATATTGACCAGGGCCTTGCCCTTCCTCTTTTGCCATCCCCACTTTGCCTGCACCTGAAGGACCTTAAGGGTAAAGGTCGTTTTGATCCCGTTGATCGCCTTGCGCTTTTGGATATCAGAGGCGACGATCCCCTCGATCGTAATGGGTTTCCTGCGGTAATACCGCGCGACATGTTCTATATCATCATGCGACACTTGCCCTCGGCTATGCGTGGTGACAATCCCCAGGCCGGTGATCGCCAGCAGCAGAAACGCCGTCGAGAGGAATTTCACCTTTGAGATGCCCGCACCAAAGATCAACAGCGCGAAGATCAAAAGATAAAAATAACTCAGAGGAAGCCGCACAAATTGGCTCAGGATAATGCCCAACCCATACGCTCCTGCGATATATAAAAACGGCCGGTGTGTGGAAACAGTATCTGTTTTCATATAATTTAATTGAACAAACCCTATACAGACCCCGGGGGTCCGGATGGTTTCCTACAGAACTGCTTGTAGGGGCGCCCCCCCTGTGGGCGCCCATATCGCTGCTATTTACATATTTTCAGGGATATTCTCATTCCATTTCCACCGAATAGGATTTCCCTGAACATATTTACAGATCCTATTTAGTGATTTTTCGTTTCGAATGACATGATCATAAAAAGAACGCTGCCATAACTTCTGAGAAATTTTGGTCATTTGCCGATATCGTGCAGTCGTTAGTGATTTAAACCGATGAATTATATTAAATAATGATAAACATCCTGTAGGGGCCCGCCCCTACATTTTGACAAAATATATTTTCATTTTGATATGTACATATCGTCACAAAATAATAGCCGGTAGATGTATAATCGAAATCGTTTAACCGTAATTGTTTTCGAATTGGCATAATAGTTACCTAACGCGCAGGTAGCGGTAGAATCTCTCGTAATTCTTATCCCGGATGCCTTTGACGTTCTTGATCTGTTCGATCGACGCAAACGGGCCGTGGTCTCGGCGGTATCGGACGATGTTGCCCGCGGTGTATTCGCCGATATAGGGAATATCGACGAGTTCTTCGATGGAAGCCGTGTTGAGATCGACCTTCGAATAGATCCTGTCGCTATCGATCAGATTGACGATATCCGCAAGAGCGGGGTACTTTAAGAACGCGTACTGCAGGATAGCCCCGAAAAGAGCGACCAGAACGAACACGCACAGAACCGTTCTTTCCTGTTTAGTAAAATAGAACATGATTTGTTTGCGTAGGGGAATACCTTGGGACAAGGTTTGAGGAATGCGTTTAGTATATACCAGTTAGATCGAAATGTAAATCATTACGGGGGACACCCTGTGGGACGTGTATCTAACCTTTTCGTACATTGTCCTTCGTGTCATAATTTTTTATGACCGACGATATACGAACGACGAAGCCGGGGGTTGCGACTGATTTACACGACGAGGTTGACAAGCTTGCCGGGGACGTAGATGAATTTCTTGACGGGTTTGTCCCGGAGGAACTCCCGGATCTTCTCGTCGGCAAGAACAATCTCCTTGATCTCATCTTCGCTGCTCCCGACGCCGACGTTGAATTTTCCGCGCAGCTTGCCGTTGACCTGGGCGATGATCTGGACCGTATCCTGCTTTAAGGCCTCTTCGCTATATTGCGGCCAGGGAACCTGGATGACGCTCTCCTCCGGATGGCCCATCTTCTGCCACAGTTCTTCGCACATATGCGGGGCAAACGGCGCCAGCAATACCACGATCGACTCGATCGTCCGGTTTAAAATGGCCTGAGCTTGATCGCCACCTTCTTCAACTTTATATTTATCGACCTTGTTCATCAGGATCATCATGCTGCTGATCGCCGTGTTGAACTTGTAGCCTTCCGCGATGTCTTGCGTGACTTTCTTGATCGTCGCGTTGCGGTCACGCTCAAGGCCCTTTTCCGGCCCGCCCAGAGACGCGTCCGAACCTCCAGCACCGCTGGCAGCCTTGTAGCGCTTCTCGACGAGATTCCAGACGCGGTTCAGGAATTTCCAGGCGCCCTCGACGGCCCCGTCGCTCCACTCCAATTGATCCTCAGGCGGCGCGGCGAATAAAATGCACAGGCGCAGGGAGTCCGCGCCGTATTTTTCGATGATCGAGTCGGGATCGACGGTATTTCCCTTCGACTTCGACATAACCTCGCCGTCTTTGAGCACCATGCCCTGCGTCAGCAGCCGGTAGAACGGCTCATCGAAATGGACGAGCCCGAGGTCCTTAAAGAATTTCGTGAAGAAACGGGAATAGAGAAGATGCAGGATCGCGTGTTCGATGCCGCCGATATATTGGTCGACAGTCATCCAATAAGCAGCCTCTTTCGGATCAAAAAGCCGGCTGTCATCCTTCGGCGAGCAATACCGCAGGTAATACCACGCCGAATCAAAGAAGGTGGCCATGGTATCCGTCTCCCGACGGGCCTGCGCGCCGCACTTCGGGCACGCCGCATTGATAAATTCCGCGCAATGGTTCAGCGGGCTGCCGCCCTCGCCGGTGATCTTGATATTCTCGGGCAGCTCGACGGGCAATTGGTCCTCGGGGACCGGCACCGTCCCGCACTTCCCGCAATAGATAAACGGGATCGGCGTTCCCCAGTACCGCTGACGGGAGATCAGCCAGTCGCGCAGCCGCCAATGGACGGTCGTCTCGCCGGTGCCTTCTTTTGCCATCCACTTACCGATCGCCTCGATCGCCTCGTCGCTGTCCATCCCGTCGAACTGGGCGGAATTGACAAGCACGCCCTCCTCCTCATACGCACAGGCCATATCCTCAACGCTGCGCCCGGGCGCCTGCGGGTCGCTAATAACAATGCGCATCGACAACCCGTGCTCCTTCGCGAAAAGAAAGTCACGCTGGTCATGCGCCGGCACCGACATGATCGCGCCCGTACCGTACTCCATCAGAACATAATCCGCAATCCAGATCGGGATTGCCTCGCCGTTGACGGGATTCACCGCATAGCGTCCGGTAAACACCCCGCCCTTGCCCGCGTCGCCCGTCACGCGCGCGCTGCGGCTTTCCTTCGCGACCTCGGCGATAAATTTCCGGATAGCGCCCTCATCCTGCACGCCCTTGATCATCTTTTCAACCAACGGATGCTCGGGCGCGAGCACCACATAGGTCGCGCCGAAGATCGTATCGGGCCTCGTCGTGAAAACAGAGATCGCGTCCCCCTCGTCCTTGAGCATGAAATGGATATTCACGCCATAACTCTTGCCGATCCAATTTTCCTGCATGG
>JAGLMJ010000015.1 GCA_023140095.1 Candidatus Omnitrophota bacterium
CGGTGCATGATGTTATTTTTAAGGCCTTTTCTCAGGGGCACACGCCGGTGACCATTGATGCCGGCGAGAGGCAGTTTGAGCAGATCCGGAAGCACGCCGCAAGGATCATTTGCTGCTCGGACAACACGGCTCGTGACCTTAAAGGATATTTTCAAATACCGGAAGAAAGGATCGTGCGGATCTATCCGGGCGTTGATAAGGGGATATTTAACCGTATCGCAAGGGAAGAAGAGGCGACGGCAGAGCGCGTTCTTTTGGACAAAGGCGTTGAGCAACCGTTCATTCTCTCCGTCGGAACGATCGAGCCCCGCAAGAATTTGATCAATAGTATCCATGCCTTTCACGCGTTGAGGGCCAAAAAAGATTTCTCGGGAAAGCTGGTCGTGATCGGGATGGACGGATGGCTGCATGAGGATCTCGTCGATCTTATCGAAACGCTAGGGTTAAAGGGCCATATTATTTTCTTGGGGTACTTGTCGGACTCGGAATTACGTTATTTTTATAACAAGGCGGAGGTATTCATTTTCCCGTCATTTTATGAGGGATTCGGTTTTCCCATCCTCGAGGCGTTTTGCTGCGGCGCCCCGGTCGTGACGTCGAACGTGTCGTCCTGCCCGGAGATCGCCGGAGACGCGGCATTGACCGTCGATCCCGGAAATCCTAAGGATATTGCTGATGCGATCGCAAGGATCGTTTCAGATCAGGATCTAAGGCAAGCATTGAAAGAAAAGGGATCGAAGAGGGCTCGCGAATTTGATTTCCGTAAAACGGCTGAGGAAACCCTCAAAGTGTACGAAGAGGTTTACGGGCTTTAATAATGGCAGATCATGTTATGAAAGTCAGCGGCTTTACCATTGCGCGCAACGCGATCAAGTTCAACTATCCGATCCTGGAATCGATACAGTCTATTTTGCCGATCTGCGATGAGTTTATCGTTAATGTCGGCGACAGCGACGACGGCACGCTCGATCTGATCCGGTCGATCGACAGCGATAAGATACGGATCATACAAAACATTTGGAATTCTGCGGACGGAGCCGAAGTTCTTTCTGTGCAGACCAATTTGGCTTTAGGCGCGTGCACCGGCGATTGGGCGTTCTACCTGCAGTCGGATGAAATTATCCATGAAAAGGACCTCAAGAAACTAAAGCGTATGATGGAGGAGCATCTCCACGATAAGGAAGTCGACGCCTTGCGTTTCCGGTGGCTGCATTTTTACGGAAGTTATTTCCGTTATCGGATCGACAGCGGATGGTATCAAAAACAGGACCGGATTATCCGCAACAACGGAATCGTTGAATCCTGCGGAGATGCCTTTGGATTTAGGCGTCGAGACGGCCATCCTTTAAGAAGAATGAGCACCAATTATTTTGTTTATCATTACGGGTGGGTCCAATCGAATGAAGTAATGATGCGGCGTCGGGCCAATGCCGAGATGATAGGATTTATAAAATTAGCGGATCACAAGAGGCATGAACGGTATAATTATGGGGATCTCAACCGGTTCCCTATTTATTTCGGAACGCATCCGTCAGTCATGCGGGAGAAGATCGATCGGCATTCTTTAAGCCAAAATGATCTCAAAGGTATTGATAAAAGATATTGGTGGCAGCCCTTGAAATGGTTCAAAGTAAGGTTTAAAACAGGGAATAGAGTAAGAGAGAGAATAGAGTAAATCTATTTGGGATCAAGCCTATGAAATCATCAAACGTATATGCTGTTATTTTAGCCGGCGGTTCGGGGACCCGTTTCTGGCCGGTCAGCCGCAAGTCGAATCCTAAACAGTTTCTGAATATCACCGGCAAGGGAACGCTGCTTCAGGAGACATTAGAGCGTATTAAGCCGCAGATCGCGGGAACGCATGTTTTTATCATGACCAATACGTCTTACCGGAAGGCCGTGCAGCGGCAGATGGCCCGGTTCAGGATCCCAAAGGGGAACCTGTTGCTTGAGCCGGAAGCAAAGAATACAGCACCCGCGATCGCTTGGGCGGCGGCTAAGATCCAAAGGGTCGATCCCGGCGCGGTCATGGCTGTTTTACCGTCGGATCATCTTATTTTAGAACAAAAAAAGTTCCTAAAAGTATTGAAAGAGGCTGTTCGATTGGCGCGCAAGAATTATTTGGTCACATTGGGCATTCATCCTACGAGGCCCGATACAGGATACGGGTATTTAAAGACGGCAAAAAAGAAAGTTGACGGAAAACAGATCATAACGGTTGAGAAGTTTACGGAAAAGCCTTCTCTGTCTAAAGCGAAGCAATTTCTAAAAACAAAAAAATATTTCTGGAACAGCGGGATATTCGTTTGGAAGAGCTCTGTGATCCTCGAAGAATTTTCTAAGCGTCTTCCCGGGATCCATCGGTTGCTCGGCAAGAAAACCGGAATAGCCCATATCCGGAAGGTATGGCGCCGGATACCGTCGATCTCGATTGATTACGGCATTCTGGAGAAGGCAAAAAATGTTGTCGCCGTCCCGGCGCCCGGCATTGGCTGGTCGGACCTGGGCAGCTGGGAGTCTTTAATGGCGGTCCTCTCTAAGGATAAATGCGGGAATATTCTCAAAGGAGATGTTGTTGCGGTTGATTGTCGAAACACATTGGTCTGGGGAGGGAAAAAAGTCATTGCCCCGGTCGGGCTCAACGATATGGTCATTATTGACACGCCTGATGCATTATTGGTCTGTCCCAAGGACCGGTCACAAGACGTTCGGGACGTTGTAAATGTTTTAGTTAAGAAGAAACGCCGGGAGGTTTAGCCCGGTTTTTAATAGGATCATTTTTTAAAACAAAGATTTGGGTTAAGCGTGCATTCTCGTAACTGTCCACCTAAAAAGATCCTCATCATCAATACATTCGGTGTTGGGGATGTCCTTTTCACTACTCCGTTAATTAGCAATCTCAAAGCGAATGATCCGGATGTCTATATCGGGTATATCTGTAACCGCAGGACAGAGGCCCTTTTGGAGCGCAATCCTAAGGTGAACCGTATCTTTGTGTATGAACGTGATGAATTTAATGCCGTCTATCAGCGTTCTAAAATAGCGTTAGTAAAAAAATTCCGTCAGTTCCTCAAAGAAGTGCAAAATGACCGGTTCGATCTTGTTATTGATGTGTCTTTGAGTAGGGGGACGGGTTTTTTAACGTGGATGATCGGTATTAAACAGCGTATTGGATACAATTACAAGCATCGGAGCCTCTTTCTTAATAAAAGGATCCCTCTCAAAGGATATGAGGAGAAACATGTGGTTGAATACTATTTGAGCCTTTTGGAGGAGTTGGGATGGGAGGTCCGGTCAAAAGACCTCGAATTGACGCTCAATGAGGACGATCTTAAGTGGGCAGAGAGCTTTATGTCCTCAAACCAGACGTTTTCGAACGGGAATCCCGTGATCGGCCTTGTTCCTGGCGGAGGGGCCAGCTGGGGAAAAGAATCCGCTTATAAACGATGGCCGGCTGAAAAATACGCGAAATTAGCTGACAAATTAATTGAAAAATTCTCTGCAGCCACTATACTGATGGGAGATAAAAACGAATTGGCTCTTTGTACAAAGGTTTCGCAAGCGATGTCCCATAAGCCAGTCATGGCTTGCGGAGAGACAACCATAAATCAATTCGCCGCTTTAGCCCAAAAATGTTCATTAATGATCGTTAATGACGGCGGGCCCTTACATATTGCGGCGGCAGCCGGTGTTCAGACCGTTTCGATCTTCGGCCCTGTAGATGAGAACGTATACGGTCCATATCCTATTGGGAACCATATAGTTGTTAAAAAAGAGATCGCTTGCCAGCCCTGTTACCGGCGTTTTCGCAAAGCGAAGTGTGAACATATCAGTTGTTTAAACCAATTAACGGTTGAAGAAGTATTAGAAAGGATCAAAGAGGCTTTATGAACGTTCCATTTATTGACTTTAGTAAACAATACGAGGCTATTAAGGACCGGATCGATGAAGGTTTAAAAGCTGTCTTTAAAAAAGGGAATTTTATTCTTGGGGAAGAAGAAAAGACGTTTGAAACGCAATTCGCGAATTATTGTGACACTAAACATGCCGTAGGCGTGAATTCCGGGACAGACGCGCTTTATCTGGCTTTAGGGGCTTTAGACATCAGTGTCGGCGATGAGGTGATCATCCCGACGTTCACATTTATCGCGACGGCCTTGTGTATTTCCTATACAGGGGCGAAGCCGGTTTTTGTCGACATTGAAGATGAGACCTACAATATTGACCCGCAAAAGCTTGAAGAGGTCATAACCGATAAGACCAAGGCGATTATTCCCGTCCATTTATACGGCCAGCCGGCCAATATGGATGAGATCATAGCGATCGCCCGGAAACACAATATTGCCGTTGTTGAAGATGCTTGCCAGGCTCACGGAGCGACTTATGGAGGTAAGAAGACCGGATCATTGGGCGATATCGGCTGTTTCAGTTTTTATCCGACAAAAAGCTTAGGGGCCTTTGGGGACGGCGGCATCATTGTGACCAAGAGTGATGAGGTTAACGAAAAAGTCCAGATGTTAAGGGATTATGGCCGTAAGGGCCGTTATGAGCATAAAGTTAAGGGATATAATTCCCGTCTAGATACGGTTCAGGCGGTTATTTTATCAGCTAAGCTTGAGCATTTAAATGAATGGAATAAAATGCGCAATGGCCATGCGGCTTATTATTGTGAATTGTTGAAGGAAGCTTCGGGGATCACGGCTCCGGTCATTAAGGAGGGCAGAACGCATGTCTTTCAAACGTTTGCTGTGCGTGTTTCTGACCGGGGCACGGTATTAGATGGGATGAAGGCTAAAGGGATCGGTGTCCTTATTCATTATCCGATCCCTATCCATCTTCAGGAGGCCTATGCCGATCTCGGTTATAAAAAAGGTGATTTTCCTGTTTCAGAGAAAGTTGCCGATGAAATTTTATCGCTGCCGATGTTCCCGCATATGAATAAGAATCAGATCGAATATGTTTGCGCGTCCTTGAAAGAGGTATGCGCCCAAAACCAGAAAGTGTTCTAAATGGAAAAGATCCTGCTGTCGCTCGTCGTCATTACAAAGAATGAAGAGGATAATATCGAGAAATGCCTGGGCAGCGCGTATGGCTGGGCTGATGAGATCGTTGTCGTTGACGATCAGAGCACGGACACTACAGTTGCGCTGGCTGAAAAATACGCGGATAAAATATTGCACCGCCGGATGGACAACGAGGGCACGCACCGCAATTGGGCCTATGCCCAGGCAAAGAACGAGTGGGTCTTAAGCCTTGACGCGGATGAATATGTGACCGAAGAGCTCAAGAAAGAAATTACGGAAGCGATCAAGGATCCGAGTTTCCATGCCTATTCGATCCCGCTGCGCAATTTTATCGGAAGTTATCAGGTTCGGTATTCCGGATGGTATCCGGCGGGAAAATTACGGCTATTCATGAGGAGCCGGTTTAAATATGAAGAAGTCGAGGTCCACCCCAGAGTTTTTCTCGAAGGGGAGACCGGGCATTTAACCAAAGACATTGTCCATAAAGGATATCCTGATTTTGAGCATTTCCTGACGAGCCTCAATCGCCAGACGACGCTTGAGGCGAGAAAATGGATACAAACAGGGCGTCACATGTCTTTAGGTAAGGCTATTTGGCGGACTATCGACCGGTTCCCGCGCTCCTTCATCCGCAAGCGCGGATACAAGGACGGGTTTATCGGTTTTATGATCGCGTTTTTTGCTTCGCTTTATCAGGTTATGAGCTACGCGAAATACTGGCAGATGAAAAAAGAGAACATTAAGCTATGAAAGTTGTTTTCCTCGACAGAGATGGTGTGATCAACCAATTCCCGGGCAACGGAAAATATGTGACCAAGCTCAACGAATTTCACTTTGTTCCCGGGTCTCTCGATGCCTTGCGCATTCTAACGGAAGAGGGGTATTCGATCTATATTGTTTCTAATCAGGCCGGTGTTGCTAAGGGGGTCTATTCGAAACAGAAGCTTGAGCATATCACCCGCAATATGCTTAAGGATATTCAAGCGATGGGGGGCAAAATAAAAAAGGTATTTTATTGCACGCACTTTTCGCATGCCGGTTGTGAATGCCGCAAGCCGGAGATCGGGGCTATCCGCAAGGCCTTTGAATTGGCCAATAAAACGATCCATTTAGCTCAGAGAGCGTTCTTTGTCGGCGATACGGAATCGGATATTCTTACAGGACATAATGCCGGCTGCACGACTATTTTTGTTCTATCCGGACGTGAAGACCGCCGCCACATGCGCGGCTGGAAGATCAAGCCGGATTATGTCGCCAGAGACCTGCTGGAGGCCACGGATATTATCAATGAGCGCAATCTTCTCCGGTCACGCCGGAGGAAGAGAAGGGCGTTGACCGTTAAGTCTGTCCGCAGGCGTTCACCCAAGAAAGCCTCTTAACCGACAATCGACTATCTGTAATGAAAATTCTTGTTATCCATGCTTCTGCCGGAGCGGGGCATCTCAAAGCTGCCGAGGCGGTCTATAACGGCATCCGCAAATCGACGGACCATGATGTTGTTCTCGTCGATGCCCTTGACTACTCGAGCTTCTTTTTCAGAAGATTCTACAAAGAGACCTATTTCTTTCTTATTTCCAGGATTCCTTCCGTATGGGGATTCTTTTTCCGGATCCTGGATATTCCTGGGCTTCAGCCCTTCATAAGGGTTTTACGGCGTGTTCAAAACCGGTTGAATACGGGGAAACTTCACCGGTTCATGCAGGAGGAGCAGTTCAATTATATCATTATGACGCACTTTATGCCGACGGAAGTAGCGGCGGCATTGAAAAGGTCGGGGCGCATTTCTTCAAAACTGATCACGGTTGTCACGGACTTTGATGTCCATAAAATTTGGCTTGCCGACGGGATCGATATCTACACCGTTGCCAGCGATTGGACAAGAGGAACATTGGAGAATATCGGCATTCCGCAAGAAAATATTGTTGTCTCAGGCATCCCGACAGATGAGAAATTTTCTCATCCTGTTGATATCAAGTCTCTCAAAAGGAAGCTGGGCCTCCAGGAGGATCTGTTCACGGTCCTTGTGGCGACCGGTTCATTTGGCATCGGGCCCATTGAGGAGATCATTGATACGCTTAAAGGTTTCCAGATCGTCGTTGTCTGTGGGCATAATAAGGGCCTTTATAATAGGTTAAGCGCCCGGGATTCCAGGCTTGTGCATGTGATGGGTTTGGCGGATAATATGCATGAGCTGATGGCGGTCTCTGATGTGATGGTGACCAAGCCCGGCGGGCTGTCGATCTCTGAAGCCTTGGTGAGCCAGTTGCCGCTGGTCTTCTTTAACGCCATTCCCGGGCAGGAGACCGGAAATATCAGGGTGCTGGCGACATACGGGATCGGTATCAGCGGGTGCAGTGTTAATGAAATCGGCGAGCGTTTGAAGAAAATGAGAGCTTCCAAGGATATGTTCCTTACCACTCTTAAGAGGACAAAAGCATTAGCCCGTCCTTGCGCTGTCAGCGATATCATATCTTTGATTAGGTAAAAGTTATTTTGTTTATGTTGTAAACGTTATATGAGGTTATGTCGGTTATAAAGGTTAGAGTTCGAAAGTGGCTTTAAGTTGTATGAGGTTATGCTAACCTTAACTTTATGTAACATAAAACAACCTATGGACGGTAACGTCCATAACCTTCATTAACCTTCATAATGTTTATAACCTCAATAACATTTAGATCATGAAACCCAAAATAGCTAAAGTTGTTGTCGGCCTTCCGGTTGACGGTCCGTTTGACTATCAGATCAGCGCGGATCTCCAAAGTCGAATTACCGTCGGGCAACGCGTGCGCGTGTCCTTTAACCGGCGCGACCGCGTCGGGTTTGTCGTCGGCACGGCGCAGCGCAGTTCATTTGCGCGGTTGAACCCAATCGTGTCTTTATTGGATAACGGCCCTGTCCTGGACGGGCCGGCCTTTGAATTGGCCCGCGCGATCAGCGCTTATTACGGCTGTTCGTTGGGAGAAGCGATCGAGGCGTGCCTGCCGCCGGCGTTGCGGCATGACAAAGTTTCCATAAGTTCCGTCTTTGCGCCGGCAGCGACGAAAGCGGACGCGGAAAAGAGCGGAAGGGTCCTCGTTCATGATCACACCCGTTATAAACGCTGGCCGTTCATTATCGAAAATATCAAGAAGGTTATTGATCAGGAGAGGCGCGTGATCGTCCTTGTTCCCGAGATGGCGTTCATTCCGGGAACTGTTTCAATCCTTAGAAAGGCGCTCGCGTGCCCTATGGTGGTTCTTGACAAGAAGTTAACACCGAAAAAGGAATGTGCGCAGTGGGAGAAAATAAGAGGCGGAGAATACGCCATTGTCGTCGGAGTGCGTTCAGCGGTCTTCGCGCCGGTCCCCGATTTAGGGCTTATCGTTATTGACGACGAGGAAAACGAGGCTTACAAGCAGGAGCAGACGCCTCATTATCGCGCCGGGGAGGTTGTGCAAATGCGCGCGGACATCGAACAATGCCAAGTGATATTTTCCAGTTCTGTCCCTTCGGCGGAAATATGGGAGAAGGCCAGGCGCGACAAGTGGGAAAGAGCCGTTTTGGATACGGACAACGACAGTCAAGTACAGGTCGTTGATATGACCAACTATAATCCCGGCAAGACCTCGATCCTTTCGTTCCCGCTTCAAAACGCGATGCAAAAGACATTAGACGATGGGGGGAAGGCGCTTCTTTTTATGAACCGCCGGGGTTTTAGCACGCGGACGCATTGCCAGCAATGCGGGTTTACCGTCAAATGCGAACGGTGCAATGTCAATTTGTCCTATCTGTATTCAAAAAAGATGATGGTTTGCCGCCACTGTAATTTTAAGAGGGAACTCCCCAAGGTGTGCCCGCAGTGCAATGGGTCCTATCTGCAGTCGACGGGGATCGGCGTCGAGAAATTAGAAAGTAATGTGGCCAGATTTTATCCGGGGGCGAGAATTCACCGTTATGATAGCGGGAACAAAATCTTTATCAAGAATGCGGATATTATTATTGCGACGGGCGCGGTGTTCCGGCGGCATGAACAATGGGCCGTTTCCCTGGTGGCCATGCTGGATTTTGACGGCCAGATGCATCACTATGATTTCCGTTCGGGCCAAAAGGCGTTTTCGCTTTTAGTTCATTTAAAACAGTTGGCAAGCGAAAAATTGTTGATACAAACGCGCATGGGCGGCAATTATTGCCTTGAGGCCGTTAAGACCATGGATTTTCCTAAGTTTTACCGTGAAGAATTAAAATTACGCAAAGAATTGAACTTGCCGCCGTACAGGCATTTAGTGGCATTGGGCCTGCGCGGGAAAAAAGAGGATACAGTTTTTGAGCAGGCTCACGACCTTTATGACCGGTTAAAGGAGAAAGGTTCTAAGGGCATTGATATGTCCGACCCTCATCCTGATGTCAATCCAAAATTGCGGGATCAATATCGTTACACGATCTTATTGAAAGGCAGGTCGGTTAAGAGTATACTGGCCCTTATTAAATCGGTGCTTAAAGGTTTTAAAAAGCGAAGTATTATTATCGCGGTTAATGTGGATCCCTAATGAACATAATCTTTTTTGGAAGCGATGATTTTGCGGAAGCTCATTTAAGAGCATTGATCGGTTCTAAACATGAGTTGCTTGCCTGCGTGACGCAGCCGGACCGTCCTAAGGGCCGGGGAATGAAGGTCGTGGTTTCAACGGTCAAAGAATGCGCCCAAAAGCATGATATCCCTGTTTGGCAACCGGCATCCTTGAAAGAGGCTTCCTTTATTAAAGGCCTGGCAGGCTTTCAAAGCGACCTGTTTGTTGTGATCGCTTACGGGAAGTTTCTCCCGACGGAGGCCTTAAGCGTTCCGTCTCAAGGCGCGATCAATGTCCATGCGTCACTTCTGCCGAAATACCGGGGAGCGGCGCCGATCAATTGGGCGATCATTAACGGTGAGGCGAAGACCGGCATCTCGATCATAGAAATAAATGAGGAGATGGATGCCGGGGATATTCTGGTCCAGATGGAAATAAAAATAGAAGAAGAGGAAACGGCGCCGACTTTACGCGCCAAGATGATCAAACAAGGGCCGGATCTTCTTTTGCGAACCATCAATGATCTCTCAAGCTGCGTGGCAAGAACGCAGGACCGCGGTGACGTCACGTTTGCGCCGAAGTTGACCAAGGAATTAGGACGCATCGATTGGGCAAAGCCGTCCATCGAGATCGGCCGCTTGGTGCGCGGTTTAATGCCGTGGCCCGGGGCATATACGTCCTATAACGGAAAGTTACTGAAAATATTAGAGGCCCAGGTTCTCGACGGAGATCCGTCCCAAGGGGAAGCCGGGGTCGTTCTGGAGACCGGCAAGGAGGGCGTTGTTGTTTCGACGGGCGACGGCCGGCTGCTGGTTCGGAAAGTTCACTTGCAGGACGCTAGCCGCATGGACGCGCATAGTTTTGTCATTGGGCACGATCTGAAAGTCGGATACAAGCTTACGTAAGACGTAATTTGGAGCACCAAATAACAAGCACCAAATTACAAATAAGAACCAAATCTCAATGACCAAATGACCAAAACTGGTTTTGATCATTCGAATTTCGGTTATTGTGATTTATTTGCTATTTGGGATTTGTTTATTGGAATTTTGTTATCAACATATCTTACAAGTAGCGCAAGAGGGAAGTTATGCCGCAGTTGAGAAAAGATCCGGTTGTCGGCCGGTGGGTGATCATTGCCAAGACGAGGGCGAGAAGGCCGGGTAACTTTGTCGATCGGAATGATCATGAGCAGGAAGACGCAGACCGGGAATGCCCGTTCTGCAATGTTCAGCCGGGAGGCGGCAGTCCGGTTTTCTCATCGGGAGATATCCATATTGTTTCTTCGCAGATCTACAGTTCCGACAGGCGCCGCAAACTGCGCCGGACGAAGAAGGGCCTCTATGATGTGATTGATGGTTTAGGCGCGCATGAGATCGTTATTGAAACGCCGGAGCATCTGACGAACATGGCTGACCTGGACGTCGATCAAATTCAGCTGGTCCTCGAGGCTTATTCGGCCCGGATGCAGGAACTGGAGAAAAATCCGCAGTTCCGTTATGTCCTCGCCTATAAGGATTACGGCCCGACGGCCGAAGGACGCAGGAGGGCGCATACATGCTCGCATATTGTGGCCACTCCCGTGAGGCCTTTACGCGTTAAAGAGAAATTGACCGGGGCCAAAGAATATTTTGATGCCAATAAAACTTGCGTTTATTGTGACCTGATCGCCCAGGAACTTGAGTCCCGCGAGAGGATTATTTATGAAACCGAGCATTTTCTCGCCGTCACGCCGTTTGCGGCCCGGTCGCTCTTTGAGACATGGGTCCTGCCCAAAGCGCATCATTGTGATTTTCCTCAAGGTATTATCGGCAAGGAAGGCGACCTTGCGGCGATGATGAAGATGCTATTAAAGAAATTTCAACAAGGTTTAGATGATCCGGCGTATAACTTTGTCGTCCAGACGGCGCCGTTCGTGCGGGGCAGTTTAGGCAAGCGCAAGTGGGAAAGTATCGAACGCGATTATCATTGGCACATTGAACTGATGCCGCGTTTGACCCGGGTGGCCGGGTTCGAAAAAGGGACCGGGTTTTATATTTGCGCCATCCCGCCGGAAGATATGGCGGAATATTTAAGGGGGGTTGAGGTTACGTGACAGAATTAAGACGCGATCCCGTCATCGGCCAATGGGTCAATGTGCATGTTGAAGATTCTCTTAGCCCGGGACATTATGAAAAGCAAGACCAAACGCCCAGGCATGAGGCGACATGCCAGTTTTGCCCCGGCCGCGAGCAACAGACGCCGCCAGAGGTCGACGCTATTCGCCTGAACAATTCTGCCCCGAACACGCCGGATTGGCAGGCGCGGGTCGTTCCCAACAAATTCCCGGCCTTGCAGATCGAAGGAAATATCGACGAGGCTAAGGATGGGCTGTTCGATTTCTCGAATGGCGTCGGGGCCCATGAAGTCCTCATTGAAACGCCGGTTCACGGAAAAAATCTGGCGGACTTTACTGAAGGCGAAGTCGGTGATGTGATCAGGCTGTATCAAAACCGCCTGCGGGATTTGACCGGAGATAAGCGGTTCAAATATATCATCATCTTTAAGAACTACGGAGAGTCCGCCGGAACAAGCGTTGAACATGCCCATAGCCAGATCATCGCGCTTCCGATGATCCCGAAATATGTCCTTGAGAAGATCGAGGGGGCAAAGGCTTATTACGGTCAGCATCAGAGATGTGTTTTCTGTGATATGGCCGGGCAGGAGCATGAGGATAAGAAAAGGATCTTCTGCGAAAATGACGATTTTATCGCCTTTTGCCCGTTTGTTTCAAGGTACGCGTTCGAATATTGGATCATGCCTAAGGCACATGATTCAAAATTCGCGGAAATGAACGATAAAAAGAGGCAGGCCCTGGCCAATATATTAAGGGAAACGCTATTGCGCCTTAAGAATTGCCTATCGGACCCCTCGTATAATTATTATCTGCATGTGGCGCCTGTGAACACAGGAAAGGAAGAAGAATTCCATTGGCATATTGAGGTCGTCCCTAAATTGACGCGAACGACCGGTTTTGAACTGGGAACGGGATTTTATGTTGTACGCACTTCCCCCGAAGAGGCCGCCGGCTATCTGCGCGGTGTCCAATGCGCTTTAGCCGCTTAAATTCTCCTTTATCTGCAAATATTTGCAAATATTGTTCTTGACAATTCGGCGGACTAGTTATATTTTATATGTCTTACCGGATCTCGGATTCCATATATAAACAATGAATAGTAGTGAACATAAATAGGAGGAAACATCATGGTAAAAGTAGGCATTAACGGATTTGGGCGTATCGGCCGCCTTGTTTTCCGGGCAGCGCTTCAGAACGATAACGTTGAAATCGTCGGGATCAATGATCTTTTTGCGCCGGATTATTTGGCCTATATGCTCAAGTATGATTCAACGCATGGCCGGCTCAAGAGCGATGTGTCCGTCGACGGCTCGAATCTGATCGTCAACGGTAAAAAGATCAGGACCACGGCGGAGAAAGACCCCGCGAATTTGAAGTGGGACGAGATTGGTGCCGACTATGTTGTCGAATCAACCGGCCTTTTCCTGACCAAGGAAAAAGCGCAGGGGCATATCCAGGCAGGGGCCAAAAAGGTCATTATGTCGGCTCCTTCCAAAGATGATACGCCGATGTTCGTCATGGGCGTCAATCACGAGAGTTACACTCCGGACATGGATTTTGTTTCCAATGCGTCCTGTACGACCAACTGTTTAGCCCCGATCGCGAAGGTCTTAAATGACGAGTGGGGTATCGTTGAAGGCTTAATGACAACGATCCACGCGGCGACAGCGACCCAAAGGACCGTCGACGGGCCTTCGATGAAGGATTGGCGCGGCGGCCGCGGCGCCGGACAGAACATCATTCCGTCGTCAACGGGCGCGGCCAAGGCTGTCGGCAAGGTTATTCCTCAATTGAACGGGAAACTGACGGGAATGGCGTTCCGCATTCCGACGCCGGATGTTTCTGTCGTCGATTTAACCTGCCGTCTGGATAAGCCGGCCAGCTACGATGACATCAAGGCCACGATGAAAGCCGCTTCGGAAGGCGCGCTCAAAGGCATTCTCGGATACACAGAGGACCTGGTTGTGTCGACCGACTTCCTGGGCGATTCAAGAACATCGATCTTTGATGCCGGCGCCGGCATTGCCTTAAATGAAAACTTTGTTAAGGTTGTGGCGTGGTATGATAACGAATGGGGATATTCGGTTAAGGTCGTCGACCTGATCTGTTATATCGCTTCTAAAGCCACAGCGAACGTATAAATCCATTGATTTAATGGGCTCACGCATAATAGAATAAAGCCCTCAACAGGTTATGCTTGTTGGGGGCTTTTCTTAATCCCCAGGATTTTCGCGTATTTCGGTTTTGGAAGAAAGAGGAGGATATATGGGACAAAAAAAGATACTTATTGTCGATGATGAGAGAAAAATAAGAGATATGCTCGTGGAGATCTTGTCGGCGGCGGGCTACATGGCGGTCTTTGCCGAGGATGGCGAAGAAGGTGTCAAGCAAGCCAAGGCGCATCTGCCCGACCTTATTTTAATGGATGTGATGATGCCGAAAATGGCCGGCGGGGAAGCGGTCAGATGTCTTGGGGAAGATCCCGCCACCAAGGATATTCCGGTGATCTTTCTAACGTCCATTATTACCAAAGAAGAGGAAGAAAGTCAGGAGTTTGGCATTCAATTAAGTATGGGCAAACGCCGTTTTATCGCCAAACCCTTTGAGCCGCAGAAATTGTTGGCTGAGATCAAGGAAGCATTAGAGGGCCAGGGCTAGAATTTTTTTAAAAAGGAAAGATCATGATTAAAGAAAAGATCCTCATTGTCGAGGATGAAAGCACGACGCGGGCTTTGCTTGTCGCGGAACTCGAGAAGGTCGGTTATCAGATGTTCCATTCCAAGGATGGTGAAGAGGCTTTTCAGGTTATCAAAGCGGTCAGGCCCGATCTTATTATTTCTGATATTGTGATGCCTGAAATGGACGGGAACCAGCTTATCAAACGGGTACGGGAAAGCGAATTCGGTAAAAAAATCCTGTTTATTGTGCTGACCTCACACACCAAAATGCAGGATTATTTTGAAATGATGGACGTGCAGGATTTTATTACGAAACCGTTTGACCCTCAAGACCTCATCTCAAGGGTAGAAAGGGTTTTTGAAAAAGCAAGCGAAGAAGAGTAAGCCTGATTTCGCATCCGGGTGCAAAATTCATCAGCCGGCTGATGAATTGGCTTTGCGATGAAAATAAAGTGGTATATTTTTAAAGAGGGCAGGAATGCCCTCTTTTTTTGTGGAATTTTCGCGGTTTTTTCAATAAAGTGTTCAAATTCCTTCAGAACCTTATATACTTTGAATATTAATAGATTTTTTGTATATGTCTAGTAATATGTATATGAATATTAATCAAGTCGAAAAAGACGCTTTCTAGAATCTGGAAGAAAGAAAATGAAAATACGCCAAAAACTGCTTCTTGGGTCGTTGGGATTTGCTTTACTCGTCGGAATGGTGGGCTATATTTCGGTTTACAAAAGTCAAGAGTCCTTAGAAAAATCGATCGGAAACGGTTCAACGATTTTAGCTCAAGAAACGTTAGATAAAATCGATAGAGGCATTTATCTTCGGATTGAGGAAATGCTAGTTCTTTCACGGGACCGAAAGATTCAAGAGGCGGTTATACAATCAAATCGAGAATTTGATCAGATGCCTGACCGCCAGGCCCACATTAACAAAAAGGAAGAAGAATGGGTGTCTGTATCAAAAGGGGCGGTGGCGTCTTTTATACAACAGTTATCTGATATTGAGGCGTCACAAGAATTACGGGAAAGGATAGAATTTCATAGAAAGAAATATGGGTATAAGATTTTTTCGGAAATTTTTGTGACAAATAAGTATGGCGTCAATGCCGTTCAAACAGGAAAGACGACTGATTACAGGCAAGATGAC
>JAGLMJ010000016.1 GCA_023140095.1 Candidatus Omnitrophota bacterium
AATTTAATGCCGCAGAAATATTTATCGCGGGAGAATCTCTTTTTCTTGTTCCAGACCAGACGGCCTACCCTTGGGATATAATTCTTTTCCCCCAAATCGGAATCAAATGACAGAATGCAATCTTCCTTAGGATCAAATTTGACATCCGTTTCCATCAGCATTCCGGTCGCGCTAATATTACGGATCTTGGCATGCCCCTCACGTTGCTTATATTTGATCTGCCAAGAAAGATGTTCATCTTCTTTAATGCGCAAATCTTTACGTTCATCTTTTAACAGCACATGAGCGCGGTTGAGCATCATATTTTTCCTATCTCCGTTTAGTGTGGATTAAAACAAAAAAACAGCCTTCCTGGCTGTTGTGATTGAGAGCATTATATTCTTAAGTTCGTCATAACGGATTGTTTGGCACCCATAAGAATAGGCTAACCATTATGTTACTGAATAGTAGTATATATATATAAGAGTATAAAAACAAGAAAATTCCGAATTAGTCAAAAAGTGGTATCAAATCAAAAACCTTCTCAAAAAGCACTTCTTCGGGGCTGGGTTCACGTTCTTGCGGCACCTTCTCCCCACTGCTTTCCGGAGATTGTCCGGGCGCCGCACCCCCTTCCGACGGTGTCTCTCCGGATTCTTCATCATCGAGACCAAGCCCCTCGAATATTAATCTTTTAATTTCCCCTTTACCCCATTCGTCGATAACTTTCTTGGCCATGGCCTTAATATCCGGCCGCATTTCAAAATCCGCTAATTTCCCTTTGTAAGGTTTTATAAGGATATGGATCCGTTTTTGTTCATCCAAGAGGCCTTTTAATTTCGGTACAGCCGCGACCATGAGGGCAGACAAGTCGGAATATATATAAATGTCCGAATCGAGGCTGAGATTTTGATCAAGGCCCAGGTTGCCGCTGGCGAGCATCAAAAATCCATCGGCATCGACTTCCGCTTTATTAATGAACATAACCCCTTCATGGATCTTTGTATCCATTCTTACTTTTTCAAGAACAGTATCCCTGACCTTTAATTTCTCTTTATACTTTTCAGGCAAATCAGCTTCGACCTGATAGGCCAAATTAGGAATAAAAGAAAGCTTGCTTAACACCAGTTTCAGAATGTTGATATCCTTGACCCGGCCATTCTTGATTTCAATGGCCCCTTCGCCCGCGAGAAAAGATCTAAGCGCTTTGCCGTCTATTCCAAGCCCGCTCAACTTGTATTCGGCTTGAATTTGGCCTTCAAGTTTTACCGGAAGGCCCATCTGTTGTGCGAACTCGCTTAATTGAACGTTCGTCAATTTTAAATCAGCTAGAAATTTTTGCTCCGCTAAATACTCAATGAGCCTGCCCGATATTCTCATTTCACCGGAAGCCAAAGGCATCGTGATCTCCCTGATATCCACGTCGGACTCCGTCATAGAGAACTGCATACCTAAATTCTCGATCGGTATGGGAGAATTTTGAAATTGCGCGGTGATACCCTCCGCACGGCCATCTGACGAGAGAACCAATAATCCCGCCTCGCCTAAGATCATTTGATGGACATCAAAACCTAGTTTACCGCCGATCTTACTCTTAAGGCCGGCATCTTTCAGGGCCGGTATTCCCTCATAAATACGGTCTAATGAGAGATCGGAAAGGTCCGTCTGCATTTTAAGGTCGTCGATCCGTATCTGCTGATTTTGCACATTGATCTGTGCCAGACCATTAAGGTCGATATTTTTGCGGTCACTGAACAATGACGCTTTAAGCTGAAATGGAAAAGGCGTGTCCAATGAAAGATTTGAGATCTGAAATTCAATGTCCGTTATCGGGACCGTCATCAACGGCTCTGCCATGTGATCCGTAAAAATAAAGGTTCCATCCGTTATCCGGATCGACCTGATCAACACTTCTTCAAAATTGAAATCCTTCGGCTTTTTCTCTATATCGCCTCTAAGAACATCTTTGGATGGAGCTGCAGCCGTCTTTCCGGCACTCGGCGCATCCTCTTTCCCTTTTTGGGCAAGTTTCTGGAAATTGATCTCGCCTTTGTCATTGCGGATCAGATGAACTTTCAAAGAATTCAATTCAATCTTTGAGACCAGAACTTGACGCCTTAACATAAAAGATAAAACATCGACATCCAAATGGGAAGAGTCAATATACAATATGGGCTCCGTTGAGAAACTGGGAAGGTCCATGATCGACAGTCCGCTGATATGCAGCGTTATCCCCTTAACGATGGAAAAACCGAAAGAAACACGCTTCATGCTCACATCGCGATCAATGGATTTGCTGATCTGCTCTGTGATCTGCGCCTTAAAACGGTTAAAATCCACGGTTTTAAGAAAAATAAATATCCCGACAAAAAACAGGACGATAACAACCAATAGCGATATCACAATGATCTTAAAAACGCGCATAGCGCTCCTTACAGTCTTAAAAAGTTACCAAATCGAAAATACCAAAAGTACGCATATACGCCTCGGCAAATGTTTGGGTATTATTTAAAGTAGAATAACCGTGCTGGGAATGAATAGGGATTAATGTTCTTATCTACAGCTTTTGCTCCAGAACGTTTAAGGCCTCTTCAACAATGTTATTGCGCGTTTTGATCTCCTGCGGCTGTAAGACAACACTATGCCTGCTTCTGCGTTGTAAGCCCTTGCGTATTTTCGCTTCTGCTTTTTTTAGATAAGATGCCGCCTTTTTGTATCCGGGTTTCATTTGTTCGATCTGAAGAAATAAAGCCCTCGATTCTTCGTAAGAGCCGCTGCGATACAATTTGACCGCCCTGGTATAGAGTTGCCGGAATTGTCTTTCGTATTCCTGTTGAACTTTCCGGCGCTGGTTCCCTAGTTCTTTGCGGCGCTCATGAATACGTCTTTCCCAATCAATCGGCGGCTCATTTTCATTTCTTTGCTCTTTCCGTCGAGGTTTTATGATTTCTTGTGGCGCAGGTTTCCGAAAACTTCGTTCCGCATCCCATAATGCCTGTTCAACGATTCCGCGTCTTTGCCCGATCGCAGGCGGCTCTTGGCCTTTAAATACATCCGCTTTCTCTTTAGGCTTGTCCACTTCTTGTTCCATCCGCGATCTCTGATTCTCCCCGATATCCTTATCAATGCGGCCAAGATAATCAAGGGTCGATTTATATCCCGGAGAAAGAGACTCCACCTCAATGAACTTCAGTTTTGCCCGGATAAACTCTTTTGCTTTATACAAAGCGAGTGCTTCCCGGTATTTTACTTCCGCATCCCTCGAGAATTCCTTCTGGCGTTCCTGCGAAGCCCTCTCCACAAATTTATCCCCGTTCTTCTCGAGCATAGGAAAATCGGATGCATCCGCATATCCTCCCTGACTTTGTACGGCTCGTTTCCCCATCGCAAGGCTTTCATCCTTGATATCGTCATCAAGCCGGGCAAGATATTTAATCGTCGATCGATAGCCGGGTGATGTTTTTTCAACATCGATAAATGCGATCTTAGCTTTTTCAAATCCCCCGGCCTTATAATATTTAAGAGCCGTACGGTACAATGCTCTTGCTTTCTTCTGCGCTCTTTTCTGATGTTCCCGCTCAATTTCCTCCATGGCCCCCTTCAATCTCTCCTTCTCCTCTTGACGCGCCAACGTTTCTTTCTTTAATTCTTTGATCCGCTTTTGTTCTTCGCTCTTACGCAAATGCCGCTGTTGCGCGTCTTTTTTCTGTCTCGCTAATTTCTCCTGCCATTTCTGACGCGCAACGATCTCATCTTCACTTTCCCTCCGGAGCCGTCTATTTTTCCTTATCGCTGAATCTACTCTAGCAAGATATTTCTCCGTTGACTTATAGCCGGGCCACATCGCATCAACTTCCTCTAAAGTTTCCTTAGACTGTTCAAACCATCCGGCTTTGTAATACCGTAGAGCCTCTTCGTAAACCGAGTCCGTCTGATGCTCCAATCGTTTTTTATGCTCACGCTCGATCGCTTGGATCGTTTTTTCCCATTCCCTGCGCTCCCGTTCGCGAAGCAAAGCTTCTTCGCTTAATTTTAGAAGCCGTCTCTCGTCATCCGTCGCGCGCAATCGCTCAAGACGGTCCTCTTCACGCTGCTGCGCTAAGCGCTGCTCCCGGATCTGGCGCTCAAAGGCGATCTGCTCTTTCTTTTGGCGGGATTCTTCAGCCTTTTCAATGTCGCGATCAATGTTCCTTAAATATTTTTTCGTAGATCTGTAGCCGGAGAGGACCTGTTCAACTTCGAGAAATTTATCTTTTGCCTGCGCATAATTCCCGCGCTTATATAATGACATCGCGAATTGATAAACAGCTTCCGCTTGCACTTCTTTCCGCTGAATTTCTTTCTTCTGTGCAGCCTTGCGCTGCTTCGCCAGACGTTTCTCTTCTTGCTTTCTTTCTAAAGCTTCCTTTTGACTACGCTGTTCGGAATCCTCTCTTGCGATCCGCCGGCGCTTTTGCTCGTGCCTTTGTATATCATCGTCGATACCCGATAGGTATTTTTCAGTCAACTTATATCCGGGAAGGATTCGCGCAACTTCCGTGAAATCCCCTCTGGCCTCTTCCCAGCGCTTGGCATGATAGGAACGCAGAGCTTCCTGATAAACAAATTCAGCTTCCTCCTCCAATTTCTTCTGGCGTTGGCGCTCATTTTCCTGAATGATCTGCTCCCATTCTTCTCTCTGCTGTTTCCGTGCAAGTGCTTTTTCATTAAATCCCCTAAGACGGTCTTGTTCCTCAACAGCGCGCAGCCTTTGGTCTTCCTCCCATTTCTGTTGTTCGAGCAATTTCTTTTCCCGCATTCTCCGCTGGAAAGCCCTTTGGTGCTCCTCATAACGCTGCTTTTGATCTTCCTCAATATCCTTATCGACCCGGGCAAGATACTTCTCAGTCGATTTATAATTAGGATAAATCCGCCGGACCTCGAGAAAATCCTCTTTTGCCTGTTCAAATTTTCTTTTTTTGTAATATTTGACCGCTTCCTGATAAACAAATCGCACCTGTTCTTTTAATTTTTGTTGCCGTTCTTTTTCGCTTTCCTCAAGGGCCTTTAACCAGTCCTGGCGCTCTTTCCGGCGAGTGGCAACCTCCATCTTGAACCGGTCAAGCCTTGCTTTTTCCTTAGCCTCTTTTGACGCTTCAAGGCGCCTTTCCTCGCGCCTCCTGGCTAATTCCTCTTCTCTTTTTTTCTGTTCCAATTCGCGTGCGCGCCTCTCCTGGCGAAGCCGAGCATCGCCCTGCAGATCGCGCTCGATACGCTCTAGATATTTCGCTGTTGATTTGTAGTTCGGAACAATGAGATGTGACTCCTCAAAACGGATCTTCGCTAACTCAAACTGCCGCTTCTTATAATGATGCAGAGCCTCTTCATAAACGGGATTGACCTGTTCGATCAGTTTTTTCTGAAGCTCCCGTCCGCTCTCTTGAAGGATACGGTTCCATTCTTCCTTTTCCTTTTTCCGCGCTAAGATCTCCCTTTTGCGCCTCTCCTCCATCAACCGTTCGTCCTCACCTCGAATGTCTTTATTGATCCGGGAAAGATATTTGTTCGTATCCTTATACCCGGGAAGAATGCCGTTAACCTCCGTAAAATAATCCTTCGCCAGATTAAATTTTCTTTTTTTGTAATAATCAATAGCCTCGCGATAGAGCGGGTCAACCTGTTCGGCTAACTTTTTTTCCAGCTCCATCCGGCTCTCTCCAAGAATGCGCTCCCATTCCGCCCGCTCTTCACGACGGGCAACAGCATTTTCTTTAAAACTTTTTCCACTTAAATTTTGCTGCGCCTTTCTGATCTTATGGTCAAGAATAGTCAGGTAATTCCGCGAGGCCTTGTAATCAGGAATAATGGCTTCGATCCGCTCAAACATTTTCTTGGAGGCAACATACTTCTCCTTTTTGAACAGAGAAACCGCCGTATCGTACAATTTGTTAATGCTGTTCCTGTCGGTCCCTCCCTCGCTTTCCGTAAAGATCAGTTCCTCATCAACGGCATCAACAGCACTGTCCAGGCTTGGGTCCTCTTGAACATAGGCTACAGGATGCTCCAAGATCTCCAGAGCCTTTTCCCAGAGTTCCTGAGCTTCTTCAAACTGTCCCTGTTCAAACAGTCCGACGGCTCGGTCATTATAATCATTGACCTGTTTTTCACTTTCTGGATCTTGAGGGGATTCGGTTTCTTGGTCGGATTTAAAAGAGAAAAAAGCGCTGGAAGTGGGCGTCCAAAACATTGCCAGGAATAGAAATAGAAATACAGATGTAAGGGTTCTTTTCTTCATATGCATCGAGAATGCGCCTAGTATTAGTCACGGTATGGCGATTAATATTAATATTAATTATGTTTAAGGTATTGTAACACATAGAATTACGCAGCTTCCAGCATTTTCTTGAATTTTTTATGGTTTTTATCTGCCCAAAATACCTGGTAAGAAGAGGGGGGATATCCTTGCGTTGAGGCGCTTTTAATGGATATTTTTTTCGGAAAAAACGTTGGCGGTGAAGATCTCGATCTTTGTCTTAGGGTCTTTCCACGCATCCCTTGGAAGATGAGCTTTCTGGGAACACAATTGAGATAAGAATTCCTCTTTTGACCATCCGGTATCAGTAGCGACCTGAGGCAAAAACACGCCACGATGCCAAGGGCCTTGGCTTACGATGACACCATGGGTCCCTAGTTCGATCTCGCCGACATCCTTGATGACCCTCGGCTTGGAAAGAACGGATATTTCAATATCAATGTCGTTGAGCTCCCCGGATTCTACAGGCGGGAAACGCGGGTCCTGTGATGCCGCGGCAACAGCCATATCACGCACCGTTATGTAGAGGGGTTTCGTCCCGATAATATTGCCGATACATCCGCGCAGATAACTTTTTTTATGGATCGTTACAAAGGCCCCTTCCTCCTCGAGCAGGCGCGCGTCGGACTCCTTGACATCCAGCTTCTTTCCTGTTTTCACATAGGTCTCAACTGTCCTTCGCGCGATATCCATAAGCCGCTTTTTATGTTCAGGCGTGAGAGCTTTGACCCCGTCAATATTATCCTTATCCGCAATAAGCTTTCCTTCTTTGTCGTCATTTCCGTAAACAATGATCGATGCATACCCAACAACGCGGTCCTTATCGCCGCTGACATCTCCTGAATTCGCATAGTGAAGGACATCGACGTCCGTCAACCCTTTTTGCCGGGCATACAACAAGGCCGCCGTGACGGGGACGTGCCCGCACATCTCCATCGTACGCAGTTTGCACTCCTTCCAAAGCTGTTCGATCTTAAGGTCCTTCACGGCTTGAATCGTGCGCCGGTCCATATTCCGTGCGGAGGCATCATCATGATAATGCGACAGGTCCGTGCTCACGACGATCAATACGTCGTTGCGCGTACCGATAAGATCTTGCAACGCTATTGCGAAATCTTCCAAAAGCTCAAAACTCGGATGCCCAAAAACGACCGGAACGATCTTAAAGTCCTGAAATGTCTTTTGTATGAAAGGGATCTCAACTTCAAGGGCATGCTCGGATTGAAAAGCGCGTGGTTCAAAATAGAATTTCTTATTCGCCGCGATCAATTTCTTCGTGAATTCAGCGTCGACCTCGGCGACGCCTAACGGCGTCTTAAAACCGCCTTCTTCCCAAACCGAGATCCCGTCAAATCCGAAATGATGGCTCGGGGCCAAAACCAGAATGGTCTTAAACTTTTGCTGACTGGCCGCCTTAAACCCATAGGCCGCCACCCCTCCGGAATAGACATACCCGGCATGAGGCGCGATCAGGATATCGATATCGCGATCGGAAGGCTTAATGGAGGCTTTGGAAAAGAATTTGTCAATATTAGCCGACAGCTGTTTCGGGTTCGCATTATAAAATTGCCCACTCACATTAGGCTGCTTGATTTTTGGACCACTGGAAGCTAACGAAGACATAACACTCACAATGAATATGCTTATGGTTAAAAGTTTAACGCTTGTGAAGAATACTGTAACTTTGTCGTCTTTCGAATGCACGTCGTATTCCATAAAAGTGATAAGCCTTACCCGCTATCCCTCGTTTTCGAAATAGCGGTCCAAACTCAGAACGCTCGTACGCTCTTCTTTCCTCATTAAGAAATCTATCACAAAAAGCATGATCGTGTCAAATATAAGAACCACGTGCAAAGGAACCGAAATAAAATCGCCGAAACAGCCGCATTCAATAATGGAAAGGCCCCGTAAGATCGCCTGAGCCACGACAAAAATAAACATCCCCATCACGATCGCCGCCACCCTCAAGGCCCATTTCAGCCAAAGGCCCAAAAGAAGAAAAGCGCCGAGGAAAAGTTCGGCCCACGGCATAACATGCGCCGCGGCATTCTCAAGCAAAGGCGGGAACAGTTCATACCCCTGTACAACATACAAAAAGTTCTGATAGGAGCCGATCAGCTTCTCAAATCCCGAAACAACGAACATGCATCCGACCAGAACTCTTATGATCACAAAAAGATTAGTAGCCATTTTTCTCCAAAAGTCTCATTATTGCCGCATCTAAAGATTTCTTTCCGACGACCATTTTTTCATTCACAAAATAGGTCGGCGTACTTTTGACCCCTAATGCTCCCCCCTCTTCCTTATCTTTTTTGATCGCCTCATCTATAGTGGGGTCCTTCAAACACGCTTTCAGTTTCTGTTCATCGAGGCCGCTATCGTCGGCGATCTGCGCAAAGACCGGGTCCGCATCGGCGAGCCGTTGCCAATTGCTTCGCCGGGCGAGCAACATGTCCTGGAACGGCCAGAATTTTCCCTGCCGCGCCGCGCATTCCGCATACCGGGAACTCAAAAGCCCGTGCCGATGCATCTTCAGCGGATAATGCTTAACTTCCACCCGAATCGCTTCCGGATACTTTTCGAACATTTCTTTTAAATAGGCGGCACCGAACGCGCAGGCAGGGCATTGAAAATCGATAAACTCGACGATCTTGATCGGGGCATCCTTCTTTCCCTTCATTCTGGCATTAGTCGCCGTCGATCCGCCCTTTCTGAACTGTTGGATCAGGGTTTTCGTCGCGTAAACAGAAGTGACACAAACGAGGATGACCAGAAGCGTAGTTGTTCTTTTAGAAATTTTTTCCATAAGGGAACTCAAATTTATTGTCGACTACATTGTTCTTGTTGATATGGACGCTCAAACGACCTCACTTCACGTGAGGTAAAGCCGCGGCCACGACCTTTTCCGGATCAAACGGCTTGTTGAGAAATGCGGCCAGGTTCGGGTTCAGTAACCGGGCGATCTCTTCATCTTCCGGCGAGTTCGTCGCCGTAGACATCACAACGGGCAAGGAGGCTGTTTTAGGGTCTTGGGCGGCCCTTTTGAGGATCTCCAGTCCGTCAACTTTCGGCAACTGCCAGTCGAGGAACATCAAACAGATATTTTCGTGCTCTTTTTCCAGGATCTCCAGAGCCTCTTTACCGTCTGAGGCCACAAGAACCTCATTGTCGATACCAGCTTTCTGAAGGCTCGTTATCAGAAGTTTCTGGTCGATCAGGGAGTCGTCAACAACAAATATCTTCATCGGAATTCCTCCTATCGGTCGCGGTATTTGAGTTCAACTCTCTTTTTTCCTTCTTATAGATCAGCATTAAATTACGAAAATAGACGATCAGCCCCATCGCCTGCCCGACGATAAAGACAGGATCCTTCCTGTAGATCGAATAGATCAAAAGAATCACGCCGCCTGAAATACTAAAATACCAAAATATGATCGGAATATGGCTTTCCTGCTTGATCTCCGAACAGATCCACTGGATCACAAACCGAAATCCAAACAATATCTGCCCTGTGAAACCTATAATAAGCCACATTTTTGTGATCACTTTCGCCCCCTTGCTTTAAGTATTTTAAAGAAATCCCCAATGACGCGGAAAATCCTTTTATGGCTATACTTGGTCGCTCCGAATTGACGCAAACGATGGTTCGAAACAATTTCCCCAACACGGTATCCCTGAAGCGATAGGCTTAAAGGGATAAAGCGATGCTGCCCTTCCCAATTAAGGGCGATTTTATCAATACAATCCCTTTTATAGATCCTTAACGTACAAGAAACATCATGAATGCTCATTCCTGTAAACAGGCGCTGTAGAATATTTCCGGATTTGGACAAACCCGCTTTAAGGAGCGTATCTTGACGGGCTTTGCGCCAGCCGCAAACACAGTCATAATTTCCCTCCCTCATCTCTTCCAGCATTTTCGGAATGTCGGCCGGATCATTCTGAAGGTCAGCGTCCAAAGTCACGGCAACTTCTCCCCGAGAAGCATCTAATCCTGTTCTGAGCCCAAAAGTCTGGCCGCTGCGTTGCGGCAAATGGATAACACGGACCACCTCCGGAAACTCTTTCACAAACCCGTCCATGATCCCGGCAGACCGGTCACAAGAGCCATCATTGACAAAAACAATCTCATACGACTGATTTAAAGGCGTCATCACCCGCAAAAGTTCAGAGAAAAGCGGTTTAAGCGATCCTTCCTCATTATGGACAGGAACAATAATACTGTAGTCAACATTTTGTTCAGGCATTAGGGCTCTTTCGAATGAGAATAATCTTTTCCTTTAAATAATCCCGGACCGTCGTTTGATCTAATTTCAACAAGGCGGCAAAAAACCCTCCATCAATGCTCATCCGTCGCCGGAAAATATGATCTTCCCGGACGATCTCAAGAGATCCGGAAGAAGAGTTCTTTAGAAAATGATCGAAATCCTTTTCCGTGATCAGGCAATAGACCTTTTTGTCCGTAGCAAAAAGCTGATCCAGCTTGGCCCGGGTCTCGTCTTCTTCGCTGCCGGCAGCTTTCACCACTCTTTGATCAAAATAGACCTGAAACTCTTTCTCATGAATATCGTGGCTTCCGACCCCGATCACCGCTTCATGAACAGCGCCCGCTTTTAATTCCTCATTGACCACAACCGCAAACTTCTGCAACGTCGCATGCGTCGTAACGCCGGCCCGCTCTAAAAGAGAGGATTGAGCGAAAACGAACAGCATAAACACGCCTAACATCAACGGCGAGGTCATCGGCCTGAGGCTTTTATGGATCTCCCTGACCACAGCAATATAGGCCGCCGCTAAAACAACCAACCACCATTTCGTCCCACCCGCCAAAAAGACGGACAGAAAGCCGAACGCTAAACACGCAACGGTCAGAATAAAAACCGGCACATATTTTTGCAGAAATAAGGTGACTTTTCCAATCAATATTTCATTATTAACCTTCTCGAGAAAAAAGTAGCTTACAAGAAGGGCGAACGGGCTCGTCAGAACAAGCATATAATGGTTGATGGAGAAATACATCGTTGAGAAAAAGAAAAAAACAACAAAAAACCAGGCGAGCATCAACCTCAACCCTTCACTCTTCCCTTGAGCCGATCGGACGCGGATAAACGCCAAAGGAACCGCTCCGATCAAAAAAATACACCACGGAGCAAAGTAAGACCCGATGACATTAAGGTAGAATAGGCAATGGTCAAAGAACGTTGATGCCATTTTCAAAAAAAGATTGCCGCCTCCGGCATTGACCAGCCGGTTCTTTGTTTCATCGACGAGCATATAATTCAGGTACTCTTGGCCATGCACCTGGATCATGTAGAAAAACCATGGGCACATAATGAAAGCCATGATCCATAGGCCCCGCCCAAACCGCATTTTGCCCAGCAGTTTTGGTTTGCGGGCCCAAAAACAATATAAAACAACCGTCACGATCGGAACGATCAACGCCGCAAAACCCTTGATCATAAAACCTAAGGCGCATGAAACAAAAAATAAAATATCCCATCTTGCTGATGTTGATTTTTCCTTTGATTCCCCAAAAGTCCCGGAAGAACCCTGCATGAACCGGATCGCGCAATAGAGAGCCCAAACGATAAAGAAATTTAACGGCATATCCGGCACGGCATTTTTGGCATGCCGGAAAAATAATGGCACGGTCATCAATATAACCGCACCTAATGAAGCTACCCTTCGATTAAAAAGAGTTTTACCGATCAACCACGTGACACATACCGTTAAACCGGCAAAAATAACCGCAACGAACCGTGCCGCGAACCAATTGACGCCAAATATCTTATAGGAGAGTAAAACCAGCCAGTAATACAGGATCGGCTTCTGGAACCTGTTCTCTCCAAAATATGTGGGCGAAAGGATATCGCCGGTCTTCACCATTTCCTGAGTGCTTTGAAAATAGAAGATCTCATCATCCCTATATTCCAGGCCATGAACGCTCAGGCCCCTCGTAAAAACAAAAATGCTCAGAAGGGAAATGAGAATGCAAATAATAGTATCTGTGCGAGACTGAAACATGAACGGTAAAATGCGGACCTTGAATCTCTTTTAATTAACAGGAATTCTCTGGAAGCTATTTCGTCCTTTTGGGAGATATAATAAAACTGCTGTCGTAATTTTGCTTGATGTCATTCAAGCTTACTTCAGCTTCATTACGCCCATTAAACTGCCCGGCGTAAATTCGATACCAAACTCCTTTGGACCCAAGATCACGTGAAGCGATATAGGCAGACGGTACTTTCGTGCGGATATTTCCTAAGGCATCTTCAGCGCGTTTTTTATCCTTGAACGATGCGATCTGTATCGTATAGGAAGATAATCCTTTAGCCGGCTCAGGCGCCAACGCAACTAAAGTTTGCGTCGTTGTTTCCTTCGACGCTACAGTTTGAGTTTGCAGGGAAGCTGCCTGTATCTCCTCGGGCGCGTTTGAAACAATCGTCTCCTCGACAAACTCATACTCGACATTGACAGGAAATACTTCTTCATCAGGAAATATTTCGCTTAGAGGAACAGCATCCCTGCCTTCTTGATAATTAAAAACAACAAACACCGTCACGACAGCAACAATAAAACCCCAGGTCAACCATGATTTGCGCATCTTTCCCCCCATTGTATAATTGTTCGAAAATGTATTACTTTCTCTCATCGGAGAAACAATACGAGATCTTTCCTCTTCAGCCTTTTCCAGGGCATCTGCTATTTTACTCATCTCTACAATCCCTCATGATATATTATGAAAAGAGTTTATCCGGAAGCTATGGATTTATTATATCATTCGTAGCGGTTGATTCAACCAAACAACACAAAAATTCTTTGTTGTTTTAGGAAGCCCTTTCGTGCCATCCGAACGTATGGCCCCTCGCGTGAACCAATATGCCGATCTTACCGGTAGACGGCTCAAGGATAAGAACCCCCCAATACCGGTGTTCCATGATCACATAGCGACCACCCGGAACCCAACGGATATGATCAATAACTAAGTCTCCCCCTTTATATTGGTAGCGCGGAATATCCGCAGCGCGCGGTTCACGAGGGATCTTATATAGCCGTTTGCGAAACCATTTTAAACTCACAAAATAGAGATAGTCATTCTTGTCGATCCCTAATGAAGCGCCCTTCTCTGAAACTAGATCGTTCTCTCTCCCCTGGCCTCCGAAGGAAAGCTTATCCCCGCTTAAAAACAGATCGATACCCCTCAAATTTAAATTTTCGATAGGAACGGATGCATCCTTAAAAGGAATGCGCACGATCAGTTCAGGAATAAGGGTCGCTAAAGGGATACGGAAAACCGTCACTTCATAAGCGGACACATCACGAGACGGATCTTTTGCCTCGTGATACAAATAGTAGAGATGATCACTTTGCTTATCCCAATAAAGCGAGGAAATACGCCGCGCCGGGCTTTTAACCATTCTTTTCTTTTTTTCCTGAAGATCGTAAAGATAGACGCTGTCTTGCGTGGAAAACTTGGACCACCGGGCTATTTCGTAAACAAATTTCTGACTGTCAGGGGCCCATTGAATACCGCCGATACTCCCTTTTACAGACCCACTCTCCTCCTGCTTCTTTCCATCAGCCATTCCCTTTAATGTATCGATATATTCTGTTTGTTTTGTCTCTCTGTTGACAAGAAACAGGTCTTTTTGTGTCAGAATAACCAGATGCTTTCCATTAGGAGAAAAATGATATTTTTTGACAGGATCGCTGCCAGAGAAGACATTCTCGCTGTCCCGGTCATTGATCTTGATCGACCGCAAAGCGGAACCGTCGATGAAATAAACCCTTGTACCATCCTTGATCCACCGCGTAGTGGGTAACACATGTTGCTCTAAACGCAGTTCAGGAGCGGGCCTCTCATAATTCTCCCAATAGACATACCCGAGTAACATAAACAGCGCGCATTGCCCGGCAATGACAACAATGTATAAAGTCCCTTTAAAAGCCGTATAGAGGACTTTCAAAAGGTCGATTTCCCTTAACTTTAAAACGATCAAAACAGCCACAAACGAAACAAATATGGCCCCGTTAATCGCGATCAACAGTTCAAAATGATCGCTTAAGAAACTAACCATCCTGTTAAAAAATGTCTATTCCATAACAACTCTTCCTTAAATTCCCGATTCAATTTTCAAAAACTATGAAGCGTGTACTATATTAAGGGCAAATATCAGCAAAGTCAATGAATGCGTGGACAAAAAAAGCCGGAACACAGTTCCGGCCCTTACATTCATCGATTTTTCAACAAAATTACTGAAATTTCCTAACGACGCTGATGACCTTCCCAATAATCGAGACGTTTTGATCAACCGGGATCGGGTCATAGTTAGTGTTGGCCGGTTCAAGGTAATAATCGTCTCCGCGACGCTGTAAACTTTTCACCGTCGCCTCATCCTCGATCAGGGCAACGATCGTCTCGCCTGTCTGGGCCATATTCTGCTTTTTCACCAAAACCAGATCATCAGGCATAATACCAACGCCAATCATACTATCTCCCCTGACGCGCAGGGCAAAAGTGCTATCATCGGAAAAAACCAGACTGTCCAGATTAAGATACCCTTCGATCTCTTCAACGGCAAGGGTCGGCAACCCCGCCTGAACCTTCCCCAAAATAGGAATCGAGAACACATTTTCGCGGATCAGCTCAATAGCGCGGGATTTATTGGCCGCAATCTTGATGTAACCCTTATTAACTAAGGCTTTTAGATAATCCCTGACAGTTCCGGTCGATGAAAAATGAAAATGACGGGCAATTTCCCTTACAGTCGGCGGAAGATGATCCGTCTTAATCATCTCGTAAATGAACTTCAGGACGTTTCTTTGCTTAGATGTCAATTTTTGTTTTTCTACCATGATGCTTACATTACCACACGCTTGTGTGGGCGTCAACATATAAAGAACTTTTTTTTGATCTATCTAAAAGTCCGTCTCCGGCCAGGGATTGTCGTTGCGGA
>JAGLMJ010000017.1 GCA_023140095.1 Candidatus Omnitrophota bacterium
AAACCAACATTAAGCATTGCAATCATTAATGTTCAATCAAAACCATTGAACGTTAATAAGGCAATGATACGAAATTTTGATTAAGAACCAGTATATATCGCGAATACTATAGAAATTCCAAAACAAAAATAGATGCCTGTCGCAACCAACCCAAAGGCAAGCAACCGGATAATGTTCCTGTAGGGCCTGTCCTCTGAATAATACTTCCTTTTATTCACAAAATAAGAAACAGACCAATGCCAACCGATATCGGCTATCCAATGCCCCATAGCCACTGTTGCAAGGCCAGCCAGACCAAACAACAGAGACTTCAACACAACGGAAAGGCCAATGGTCGACCACCATATAAGAAAACCCGGACTGACAATACTGAAAAAAGCACCTCCGACCACAGATCCATAGTCGAATTCAACACCATCTTCCACCCGAAGGCTCATCTTTGCAGCGCCATAAAAAAGCATGATCCCCATAGCGATCAACGCGATACCGCCGAGCCCTGAGACAAGCCGCATGAACCCTTCAGATGTCAACAGGCTCTTAAAGCCCAGAAAGATCAGCACAACAAAAAGGGCCTCAATGATGATATGCCCGATCGCAATACGCAATCCGACTGCCGTATCCTTTTTTAAGGACTCAGAAACAGTGAACAAAAATAAAGGACCTGGAATCATGGCCCCGGAGAGCCCTGTTCCGATCCCGATAAAAAAAAGTAAAATAAAACTCACTTATCCGCCTTACGTGTTTTGCCTTACTCTGGAATGATCGCTTTTGAGATCGACGCGCTGCATGTGATAACACTGGTCCCTTCTGTTTTTGGTCTAATCTCGTATCCTTCGATCTTAAGTAGTTGGCGGAAATTTGTTATGTTATGAAAGAAATGAAACGTCTGTTCCATTTGCGCCTCAAAATTCAATTTAACAAAATACCGCGTCGAGACACCGTCCACATCTTTACCCGCAGGCTTGATATCGACCAAATAGACGGAAGATTTCTTGGCAATATTCTCCACTTCCTTCAAGAATTTTGTCACTTCCTTTTCCTCTGCTTCCGGCTGGGTTAAATAGGAGACATACAGTTTGCTCTCTCCTTCGATCCGCTTCTCCTGTGTCACAATAAGCAGGCTTTGCTCGATCTCCTCTTCCTGAAGGCTGATCGTCTCATTGAGCTCATCTATCTTTGAAAGGATCGGCGAGAGAATCAAGAGATCCAAAAGGACCAATCCAATGACAAAAACAGTCACATAAAAAATAGTGCGCTCCCGCTTCGATAAACGTGATATGAATGATACGATCCATTTGATGTTCATTAGCCCGTCTTTCCTAAAACATTTTCAAGAGTGCAGATGATCTCAAAATCAACAATTTCTTCACCATCTTCTTTACGTTTTGTTGTTCTCTTAGACTCAACATTTTTAAAGAATCCCGACTCCTCCATGTTCCCGATAAAGGAGAAGACCGTTCCCATCGTCCGCGAATTCCCTTCGATGGAAAATCTCCCCTGCAAACTGAATTTGATACCGTTGATCTGAATATCCGTCGGAATAAGATCATATAATTCCGCCAAAGCCCCTATGGCAATATGGCGGTCCTTCAGCTCCCTTTTGATCAACCGCATTTGTGAAAAGTCCTTCTCCAGACGCTTGGAAGCCTGGATCACAGGTTCATATGTTTCGCTTAGATCATTTAAATAGGCAGCCTTAAAGTAGATCTTACTGATCAGCATGAGGCAGAGCATCGCCAGAATCGTCATGATATAGACGCCGGCCGTGACCAGATCCTTGCTTTTTTCTTCAAACTTTTTTCTTAATTTAATTTCTTCCGGAATAAGGTTGATCTGTATGCGGGCCGGGGTGATCAGCGGCGCAATCACATCTAAGAATGAATCCTGCCCGACGGAAAGGCTTTTCTTGAGCTCCTGGGATGCCATAGGCGATTGATCAAGATAAGGAAAGTATTTGATAGGCATGTAGAGCATCTTGCTCAGCAGGTCCTGAAGCTCGCTCTCTTCCCTGATCGAGCCCATCAAAATGATCTCCTCCGGCATGGAACCAATATCTTCGCTTTGATAGGTTTCAAGAGATTTCTTCACTTCATCAACAAAGCGCATCTGATACCGGTCCTGCTCGCTGGTCAGATGCTGTTTTCCAATGGGGATACTCCGGATAAAAATAACTTCACCTTTGCAGATATTAATAAAATCCGTAAAATGGGCATCAACATGAATGAGCGTTTGTACCGTCCCCGCCTGCCCGATCTTCAACGCGCTTGAGGAAAGACGCGTGATCACCTCAGGAGTGAAATATACTTTCTCGACCCTTAAACCGGCTCTTTCTAATATATCGATCTGCCGGCGGATCACGCTAAGGGTCACAATGATCAGGAGGATCTTTGTATAATTTTCCCGGTAAGCCCCGATATTGATGTAATCAATAACGATCTCTTCACGGGAATAGGGCGTATGCCTGCCGGCCTGAAGGTCAACGATCTCCCTGATCTCGCGGGCATCGAGAGAAGGGATCTCAATGTTCTTGGCAATGGTCGCATGGGAAGGAACAGTCACGATCACTTCCGGCGAATACAGCTTGAGACTGTCGAGCGATGAGCGGATGGATTTGGTGATCTCATCGTCCGAGAGCCCTTGGATCTCATAGCTGACCAGATCAACCAGCTCTTTTCTCGTCGGTGAAACCTTCGCATAAGCGAGCTTGAGATTGTCACCACTCAAGCTGACGCAAATGATATCCTTGATGCCTATGTGGGGGAATACACTCATTATTTATTCAGGTTAAGGTTTATTAATGTTGGAAAATGTTATAAAGGTTACAGAGGTTACCGTCAATAGACGGTCTTATGTTACCTGAGGTTGAAACGATGCAACCTCATGCAACCTGAAACTATCGTATAGCCGCAACCTTTCCAACCTTTCCAACATTCCTAACTTAAAATTTTTTCAACACATCTTCGTCTTGCCAGTTAAATCTCCTCACGCCAATATTTGATCTGTCCTGTCCTCTCTGCCACCGCCACGATCGTCGTCTGTCCTTTCTTGTGATCTAGCCGGCCGACACTGCGGATCATGAAATTCTCAGACTTTACCGTAAACTTCCCTGCCGCAACCAAATTGCTCAAAACGGATATATCGCTCGGGCTTAAGTCGAAAACCTGGCTTAATCGCGGAATGATCGTCGCCGATTGAAGGAATATATCATCGTCGCCTGTCCCGGCGATCATATCGGAACCCTTGCGGAATGATAATATATTTCCAACCACACGCCCATTAAGCCCCAGCGCCAATAACACCTCTCTGGACGCCGTATTGATATTGATTTCTCCCTCTCCATAAATAGTAACAAAGTATTTAAGTTTATCAAAGACTTCTTGGTCCATTTTATCAACAAGCAATAATTCCTCGATCACTTCGAAGTCGCTGTCTTTCGCCTCAAAGGAATTCTTTTTGCCTCTGTAATCAGAATCTTCCGCTCCAAATTGCGGATGCTGGAAAAAAGAATCTTTATCCCGCCAGTCAATAATACAGTAAGCCAACTCCTGGGCGTCCCAATGCGTTATATTTGCAACCGTTTCGATCAGCCGTGTGATGACCTCAACTTCGGCTTTGTTCAAATTAATCTTGCTCTCTTCATCCTGCAGGCCATACATGATCCTGGAATATTCCCCGTCACGATGATGATAACTAACCGTAAATGTCCCTTTTCCGACGCAAATGTCCTGAAAAGTATCCGACTGGTCGTTCCATCTTTCTCCGAGAAAATCCGCGGCAAAAATGGCATCCTCTTTGCGTAACTGGACAATAGCCTGTTTGACTCCCGCCTCCGCGATCAGATAGCGGGTATCCCTGTCATCCAGCCGATAGACAAGGGTGATTTTCTGGCGGACGATCACCCCAAGCTGCACGGCAAAGATGGTCAGTAAAAATAACGACCATAGGGCGATGATCATCGTGCTCCCGCGAATGTTGTCTCTGCTCATTTTCCTTCCTCGTCGACAAACGGCCAGCAACAGGCTGACGGTATCGGAACTGTTTTGACAAATTCCTGCTCAAATCCCCCTTTTGGGATACCAACCCTGATCTTGACAATAAGCGGCACATTTTCTTCAACCTCCGCCCCGAAAGACTCATCCCGCTCCTGCCAGCTTGTGACCCATGAATATTTCTTTCTCTCTGCATTATAGACAAAATATTCAAACTGCAGCGAACTGATCCCTTCCGCCAGCACCCGTTTGCGCCCGGATTTTTTGTGGTAAACCTCACTGTAATTCGCCTGGGATTTATACAGCTCTTTCTTTCTCCGGTTGAATGAATAGGTCACCTGCCCGATAGAATCTTCGACCCCTCCCTTATCATGATGCTTGATCCTCGTCGGAAAACGAACCTGGCTTTTTCCCCCGTGGAACCTAAGGCCTGTCATCTTAAAACTGTTGCGCAGGTCATAGGATATATTCTTAAAGAACAGGCCGACATCTTCCGTGCCGATCGGCTGAGAAACGCGCTGCCAAATGCTGACTCCTCTGACAAAGGTCCCATAAACGACCATGCCGACAACCGATAAAATGGCGGCCACCAGCAAAAGTTCAATAAGCGTGAATCCGTCTTTATCCGAAGTTTTCTTCATTATACACTTTCAACTGGGGTGGTAATAGATAAGCCGCACGAGAAGACCTGACCCTTTTGCTTCCCTGCTTCCAGGAAAGGGTCAGATCGATCTTATACAATCCTTGGTTCTCATTGACCGGACTAATGGTCATGGACCAATCAAACGTCTTATGGTCACGAACGATCCGGCCGGAGGTTTCCCCCGGTTCCAATATTTGCGTCTGTGTTAACTGGCTCTGGACCTCCGCGATCTTTTCATTGATCCAATCTTGCGTGCCTAAATAGTTGGTATAGTACCCAAAGGTATCCATAGAAACGAACAGCGCCTCATAGATCGTGACAATGCCAAACGCTAGAATAGCGACGGTCACGAGCAACTCGACCATCGTAAAGCCTTTTGCTCTTTTGGGGAGTCGGGTTCTTTGTTTCATTGATAGTTATAATTCGTAGGAACGGCGCTAATTGTCCTGAAAATAATCGATCTTTTCATCAAGCCTGTAGATCTGCGTTTGAAGGCCATCGAGGTTTTCTTTAATAAACTCAATTTGAGGGTCTATCTTCTGAAGTTTTGACTGCATATCCCTGATCTTGTTGGTGATCTTCCGGTCAAGACGGGCCAGTTCGCTTTTGAGCAGCTCGATGTCTGCCAAAATACCCTCTAAGTCCTTGCTCGTGCCTCCCTGCGCTTCGCTCTCTGATCGACGCGTTTTAATTTCCTTCGCAAGATCCTCTTCAATGCCCTTTAGGTCTAACCGGAACCCATCGAATTCTTGCGTAAAATCATCCTTGATCGCTTGAAATTCTTTTTCGATCTCCTCAAATTTAATGGATACATATTCTTCCGTCGGAAGAGGAGTGATCAGACCGCCCCGTTTTTCAACAGGCCAATCGTCCGGAAGCTGAAAATTGTGTTGGCCTACTTTTTTTGAGTTTTGTGCGTAGCTATTGCCGCACAGAACACCTATCACGCCTATGCTGACGATAAGGATGAAACCAAAATACGCGCGTTTTCCGACAAACCCGGCGTTCATGTCCATTCTCCTATTCCCAATTTGTAATATCGTCGTTGCCCTCTTTACCGTCTTTTCCTAATGAAAAAAGATCATAGTCCTGCTTGCGATGCGTGCCGGGCGATTCATATTGGTATTGCCGCCCCCAAGAATCGATCGGTTTTGACTCAAGATACGGCCCATTCCAATTGCCCGCAGAGGAAGGCTGGCTCAATAAGGCCTCTAACCCCTCGTCGGTCGTCGGAAATGTCCCGTTGTCTAATTCATACAGCTTTAAAGCCGTCGCGATGTTCGCCTTGATATCCGCCCTCGTCGCGCTCATCCTCGCCTGTTCCGATCGCCCGACCATCCGGGGCAAGACCATAGCCGATAAAGCGCCGATAATGATCACGACAAGCATGAGTTCGATCAAGGTAAAACCTTTGTTAGACTTTAGACCATAGACCTTAGACCTTAGACTCAGACATCGCCAATGCGGTGCCCGAGAATAGCCCGTGAACAGTCGTTCTACTGTAAGTCTATAGTCTACAGTCTTAAGTCTATAGTCTATTTTCATTTTTCTTCCTCCATAATGTATTTTTTCCACTTTTCCTCCAGGTCCTTAATGCTTCGTATAGAAACCGGATAAGCAAACTTTAATGAATTTTCGATGCTTTTTCCGTCGCGCAATTGCCGGCAGAACATGTTGAACCGCGCCGCGCTATATTTGGTAATAAGAAAACCCACCAACGACACCGCCTGCACATAATAGGTCTGGACGAGCTCCGGATCGTTGCTCTTGCGCACATCCAATATCATCATTTGGTTTAAGGAGAGCAGTTTCCTGCTCTGTGCCAATCGTCCGATCGCCGCTTTGACCGCTTTTCTCTTGTGCGGCTCCATCCATTGCGCAACCCCCTCATCCAGCCATAGAGGGACCTCGCCCTTAAAGCCTACATAATCCCTGAAAATAAGATGGGTCATTTCATGAGGAAGAAGCATCTTTAAGAACCCGTCGCTCCAAGCGTAACTTACGATCTCTTTCTCGGCGTACTTCGCCATACCTTCCGACCAATCGGGCTGTCCGGTCTTCTTTAAAAAAGTTTTGCGGTCAGGATAAATGGTGATCTTAGCCCGGTGGTCCCACGTCCAAAATCCCGAATAACGCTGATATCCAAGCTCGGAAGCAATTCTTTTGTAATAGATCTCAGCCTGACGCGAAACATCTTTTGCAAAATCCTGGTTGTCGACAAAATAAACGATAAAGTGCTCGCTTTTGATCTCGCGCCATTCCTGGCTATATGATATCGTAACCGAAAATAGAAGATAGAAAATAGAAAATAGAGTCAGGCTTATAACTCCTGGTAAAAATCGTTTATCCAGAAGTCCTTTCGTCTTAAGCCTGTTGCCTGTCTGTTGACCGTTTCCCATCTTCAATCTTCCATTTTCTATTTTCACTCTTCGATCTTCAAACATCTAATATCCAGGATCGATCTTCATCCCGCGTCCAACACTAGCCTGCCATCATATTGATCTCAAAGATCGGCAACAGCATTGCAACAACGATAAAACCGACGATCAGCCCCATCACAAGAATAAGGATCGGCTCTAAGAGCGACGTCATGACTTTAATCGCTTCATCCGTATCGCGTTCATAGGTGGAGGCGATCTCTCCCAAAGCCTCGTCGAGCCTTCCAGATTCTTCACCGACAATGATCAAACTGGTCATGAATTTAGGGAACACTTCTGAACGGGCCAGGCTCTTGCCGAAAGAACTCCCTTCTTCAAGATCTTTGTAGCTGTTCATCAGTTCATCCTGGATGACCGCATTATTGAGGATCGGAACAGCTACCTTGATCGCCTTAAGTATAGGAATACTGCTTTTAATCAAAAGTTCTAAGGTCCGGGTGAACTGCGCTAATTCACCCTTATAATAAAAAGGCCCGAGAATAGGCATGTGCAGCTTTAAATGACTCACGAAGGATTTCTGCGCCTTGGTTTTCGCTCCTTGCCTGACCAGAACGATCACAACGATCAAACCCAACAGCAGCCACATCCATCCGTGTTGCAACGCTGAACTAATACTTAAGAGAAATTTGGTCGGCCCGGGCAGTTCTTGTTCCATCCGGGTGAAAATACGCATTAAGCGCGGCATTACGAAGGCTAACATGAAAAATATCGTTCCACCGCCGACAAGCATCATAAGGACAGGATAGGCTAACGCGCTGCGCACACGGCTGACGATCGCCTCCTGTTTCTGGCGATGATCCGCGATCCTTAAAAGAACTTCATGTAAATTACCGCTGCTCTCCCCGCTGTTGACCATCGCAACATACAGCGGCGGAAAGATCTTAGGATACTTTTTCAATGTCGCTGAAAAAGAAGCCCCTTCTTTGATCTCATTGCGTATCTCGCCGAGAATCGCACGAAAAGCGGGATTTTCGGCCTGTTCGGAAATAATGGAAAGGCCCCGCAGGATCGGGACCCCTGATTTGACAAAACTGGCTAACTGCCGACTGAAGATCGTAACATCCTTGGATCTAACTCTCGGCGCGAAAATATGCCGCGAAGCAACTCCCTGATCCGATTCATTATCCTTCCTGGCTTCCACTCGAACGGGCAAATAGCCCATGTCATTGATCTTCTCAATGGCCTCTTCCCGGCTGTAGGCGTCAACTGTACCCTCAACATTTTTAGGGCCGTCTTTAGCAAGATATTTGAATAGTGGCATAGTAAATAATCCTTAATCAATAACCAAGTAACAAGATACAAACACCAAACAAATAACAATAACCAAATTCCAAACATCATCTAAAAGTTTTTGTTTGATTATTGAATTTTTGGATTTTGGTCATTGTTTGTTTCTTGTACCTTGTCTCTTGTTTCTTTAATGAGCGCTATTTAACTTAATTCTTCCTCCACATACTTATTCAATCTCACACGTTCCGCGCTTGATATATCCAAAAAACAAACCGAAATATAAAATCCTTTTTTAACTTGCGCCTCTTCATCCCTGAGTTCAACCCGCAATACTTTAGCTAAACAAATAATTGGTTTACCGGCATCAGGCAGGTCGATCTTCAGTTCAATGATCGAACCCAAAGAGATCACCTCATTGGATATAAACTGCAATCCTCCGGCGCTGATCCCTTCTGTCGTGCTATACTGCGCCTTAAGGTCCTTTGGCTTAAAACTCTTGCCCTTGACATTGACGATCTTATAGCTGACATTCACTTTTGTATTGAGCCGGGCATAAACCCTTCTACATTTTTTAACCGGCATTGCGCCCGTCGCCGCTTCCTTTTTAGACCCTTCAGGTTCGGCAACAGGCTCACCGATCATAGATGACGGTTCTTCTTGTTCTTCGTCTTCCGTCTCCGTCAGCTTCATGACCTCCTCGGGGGTCGTAACGCCATCCATCACTTTATTCCATCCGTCCTGACGCAGTGTATGCATCCCGCGTTGTACCGCAACATTCTTTATTTCACCGGAAGACACCTTCCGCAAGATCAATTCCTTGATCACTTCATCGACTAAAAGGATCTCATAGATCGCCGTCCGGCCAAAGAAACCCGTCGAGTTGCACTTTTTGCATCCCTTGCCCTTATAGAACTTAATATCATCCGTCGATGAAAAATCCATGTCCTTGGCGATCTGCTCCCTGATCTCCTTCGGCTGGTCGGTGTCTTCAACCTTGCAACTCGGGCATATGGACCTCACTAAACGCTGGGCAATGAACGCTTCAACACTCGTCGCCACAAGATACGGTTCCAAGCCGATATCGACAAGCCTTACGATCCCGCTGGCCGCGTCATTCGTATGCAGCGTCGAGAACACAAGATGCCCGGTCAAGGCAACCCTGATCGCGATCTCAGCCGTTTCATGGTCCCGAACCTCGCCGATCATAATAACATCCGGATCATGGCGCAGTATGCTGCGCAATCCCATCGCGAAATCCAGGCCGATCTCCGGCAAGACCTGCATTTGAGTGGCCCCCTCCATTTCATATTCGATCGGATCCTCAATGGTCACAATCTTGATCTTCTCCTTGTTCAGCTGGCTTAAACATGTATAGAGCGTCGTGGATTTCCCGCTTCCCGTCGGTCCTGTCACAAAAATGATCCCGTGAGGCTTCTTGACAAGTTCCTCGAAGATCTTAAGGTCGTCTTTGGAGAGGCCTAATTTTTCCAGGCTAAACAACATCGTCGTCGGAAGAAGCCGGATGACCAGACTCTCCGCATAGGGCGTCGGGACCGATGATATCCTCAGGTCGATCATCTGCTCCTGCACCTTGACCGTTGCCCGACCATCTTGCGGAAGCCGGCGCTCGATAATGTTCAAGTTAGATATGATCTTCATGCGCGAGAGGATCGAACTGTAGAAATGCGTCATCTCCGGCGGAACCGGCGCATTATGCAGAACTCCGTCGATACGGTAACGCAGCCTTACTCTTCCGCGGTAAGGCTCGATATGGATATCTGTCGCGCGCCGCTTATACGCTTCAAGGATGATCTGATTGACCAGCTTCGTCACGGATTCTTCCTCGGCGAGTTTTTCGATATCTTCAACCTCGGCCTCGGCCCTTGCTTCTTCCATCTGTTTGCGCGGCGTTTTTGAGATGATCTTATTGATCGTGTCCGCCGCCAACCCGTAATAAACCTTGCGCATATCATTGATATCGCTTTCAAAGGCCAGGACCATCTCAACTTCATATCCAAGCTGGGTCCGAATCTCGTCTTGCGTCTTGATATCCAAAGGGTACGAGACGGCAATGGTCAAGGTCCGGTTCTCGACCTTGACCGGCATGAACTTATAGTAGGACGCGAATTTCAGGGGAACGGTTTCCACTATAGACTTCTCGATCTGAACATCCCTTAAATTAACAAGAGAAAGTTCCAACTCCTTGGCGAGAATATCCAGAAGCTTGCCCTCTTCGATCAGGCCTTGTTCGATCAGGACCTCGGAGAACGGGCGGGAGGTTTTCTCGACCTCTTGGGCCACACTCTCCAACGCCTTCGAATCAGCATACCCTTTATCAAACAGCACTTTCGTTAACAACTTATCAATGTTCTTGGGCATTTAGTCTTTCTTCCATTTCTTCATCATGTTCTGTATAGAACGCCGGCGGTATTCCTTGATCGCCTCATCCATATCCGATACCGTGGTCAGGGAAACTTTTAGTTTACGAGGTGCCACTTCTTTCTCTGCCTTATCCAAGACCCAGACATCCAAGGGATTGGAGATTACTAATGTAACGGTTTCCTCATCCGCTTTGATCGGAAGACATTTGCAGTCGGTGATCATCGATGAGGAAAAGTTCGATGCCGTTTCCCAGTCGATCTCAACGTCTTTGAGACGCACCGGCTCGATATCAAATTGCTCCGCAAGAGCATTCAAAAGGTCATCCTCGGTAATCAGCCCTTTTTCGATCATCATCGTGCCGATAAACCTTTTATTTCTCAGCTGCTCCTGAATGACCATTTGAAGGTCACTGTCAGTAATAAACCCTTTGCTTACTAGAATTTCGCCCAAATATTTCCCCTTCTTTTTCATCGTCTTTCTCCTATTTCAAATTAAAACTTAAGGTAATACCCCGATCATATAAAATTTATCTTCCGTAATGTGATCAACGCGCCCGGACATGATTCTTTCGCATCCCTCGATCGTCTCTTCAATCGTGACATAAGCGCCTTTTTTTCCCGTGTACGTTTCCGCAACGCAAAACGGCTGCGTGAAAAAATTCTGGAGCTTGCGCGCGCGTTCATAAATGGTCCGGTCCGCCTGGGAAAGCTCATCAACCCCGACAACCAGAACGACACGTTTTAACTCGTCATATTTCTGAAAGGTGCGGATCGCTGCCTGGGCCGTATCATAATGACGAGCTCCGACGATATCCGAATCAAGGTTCGAACACGACGACTGCAGCGGATCAATCGCCGGATAAAGCCCCAACTGGATCCGCTCGCGCGAGAGAACAAGGATTGAATCCAGGAAGCTGAAGATTGCCACAACCGCGGGGTCCGTCAGATCATCCGCCGGCACGTACACTGTTTCAATCGCCGTGATCGAGCCTCCCTCCTCACGGTCAGACCGTATACGTTCATGGAATTCACTCGCTTCAGAGATCAATGTCGGCTGGTACCCGGTCTCGGAGGGAACGCGCCCAAGAAGGGTCGAGATCTCCGCTCCCGCCTGAATATAGCGATAGATGTTATCCAAAAAAAGAAGCACATCTTTATTTTTGCGTTGAAGGGATTCGGCGATCGTTATTCCCGTCATCGCCGCACCGAAACGCGCACCGGGAGGCTCATTCATCTGCCCAAAAGTAATGACCATGCGAGAGAGAATATCTCCCACCGAAAGCTCATGGTAAAGCTCATTTCCCTCGCGCATGCGCTCGCCGACACCGGAGAACACACACGTCCCCTCATGCTTATTGATCATCTGATAGATCATCTCAAGAACAATAACGGTTTTCCCTAAACCGGCGCCTCCGAGAATACCGGTCTTACTTCCCTTTAATAATGGGAACAATAAGTCAACCATTTTGATACCGGTTTCGAACCTCTCAAATTGCTTGGCGCCTTTGCGAATACTGCGCACAAAAGGTTTGGTCTGGGTACTGCGGATCGGGAATGTCTCTTTAACCGTCACCGGTCCTTTTTGATCGATGGGCTCCCCCATCACATTGACAATACGCGAGAAAAGGTCTTCTCCGGCCGGGATCTCAATGGACGCCCCCTGAAAATAAACAGGCGTCTTATACTGTAAATTCAATGTCGAATGAATCGAAATGCAACGGGCAATATTACCCGCCTGATGTTCCGCAACCTCAAGGATCACCTTCCGGTCATCGACGGTCTTTGTGCGCAGGACGCTATGGATATTCGGGACATCGTCCGCGCTCATGCATTGAACATCAACAACAGGCCCCTGCACCGAAGTAATATAACCGCTGATTTTATCCGCTTTGTTCGGCATATAATGCCCTCGCTGCAAATAATTCGCGCATCTGCTGGTCAATAACTTCGTGCCGCGCGCGAAAATATTTGCGTTGTAATTTTTTATCAATATCTTTTATCTTATCGGAACTTTCTTCCAAGTGCGTTGTCCGGGCCGCAAATTCCGCAAGACGGGCAAACTGCAGGATCTCAAAAAACTTCTGCGCTATTAAAAGATAAACCAAATACTCGACTAAGTGCGACGGATAGGACTCAAAAAGAACATCTTCTTCTAATGGATCGCTCCATTTCTTTCCATCCGCACGCGGCCACTTTGTGCACGGCAAGAGATCCATTTCCATAACTTTCTGGATCTGAATGGACGAAGCATACGGGTAGATCACTTTGACCGGCCCAATGCGTCCACTGATCACCTCATTAATAATATGATCCCTAAGCTCCAAGGCCCGCAAATAACGATCCTCATCCTCTCCGACCGTAAATCCCTTAAAGAAAACATTCAACCCCTGCACAAACTTCTGCCCTTCCTGGCCTACAATGATCAACTGGTTCTTGGGGCCATCCATATAACCGAATGCCACCGTCATAACACGGTGATTAAGGCCGCCTAAAAGCCCTTTATCCGAAGTGATCGCCACAATACCCAAAGGCGCATCTTCGCTTGGATTGACAAACGGATGATCAATGGAGGCCACCTCCATCATGGTGAAAAAACTTTCCACAGCCTCAATGAATTCCTCATACGTCTGCATCTTCCTCTCTAAAGCATGAAATTGAGAGATCGCAATCGTTTTAAGAACATTGACCAGTGAATGAAAGTCCCGGTAAAATTCGCGTTCATTTTTTATGGTTGCTATCGATGGCATTTTTAATTTTATTCAAAAATTTGTTCAAAGAATTCCAAAAGCACGATGCCAAGTTCTTCTTCATTCTCGTCTGTCAGATCATGGGTCGAGGTGATCGCCTCGATCACTCCCGGCTTCCGGTCTTTTACAAATTGAAGCACTTCTTCCTTGAATCTTTGGATACTAGCGCTGGATAACGTATCCAACATGCCTAATTTTAAAGCAAAAAGATAGACCACCTGCCCCTCGAGAGGAACAGGCTGATATTTATTCTGGCCGATCAGCTGTGTAATGAGCTCTCCTTTTTTCAACCGCGCTTTCGCTTCTTCAGATAAACCCGTCGCCCGAAGACGCGTCATTTGAAGAAGTTCCTGATACTGCAAATATTCCAAACGGACATCCTTGCTGGATTTACGCACAGCTTGCCACTGCGCCTTATTTCCGATACGGGAGACCGAAAGACCAAAATCAATAGCCGGTTTAACACCCTTGTAAAAAAGGGCGGAGTCAAAATAGATCTGCCCGTCGGTCATGGAAATAATATTGTTAGGAATATAACTGGTCAGGTCGCCTTGAAGGGTCTCGATGATCGGGAAAAATGTCATCGACCCTCCTTTTAATTCCGGCTTCAGATAAGCCGCGCGCTCCATAAGCTGCGAGTGAATATAAAAAATATCACCCGGATACGCCTCTCGTCCAGGGGCCCGCTCAAGGAGCAGGGAAATTTGCCGGTACGTCCAGGAATGTTTGGTCAGGTCATCAAAAACAACAATAACGTCTTTGCCCCGATACATAAAATATTCGCCCAGCATGCAGGCTGTATACGGCCCTAAATATTGCTGCCCGACAGAGGTTGAACTCGTCGAGTCGACGATGATCGTGTAGGCTAAAGCATCCTTCTCGCGCAGAAGGTCGATAACAGTCGTCAAACTGGAATAAGGCTTCCCGATGCTGCAGTAAATACAGATCGTACCATTGCCCTTTTGGTTCAATATGGCGTCAATGGCAACGGTTGATTTTCCCGTCAATCGGTCACCAATAAGAAGCTGCCGCTGGCCCTTGGCAATAGGAATGACAACGTCCAAAGCAAATGTCCCGGTTGCGGTTGTTTGGTCAACCGGCACGCGGTCCATAACCCCGGGGGCATCCGAAAACACAAAAGACCTTTCGCTTGATTCAATAGGCCCTAAACCGTCAACCGGTTCGCATAAACTATTAACGACCCGGCCTAAAAACCCTTCACCGACGGGCAAATTTAAAAGTTGCCCCCTATTATAGACTTCATCACCGATGCGCAGATTGATCCTTAAACCCAAGACAAGGACCTGGGCCAAGTCCCCCTTGAACCCCATGACCAAACCGAGATGCCCTCCCTGAAATTCAACAATTTGGCCGTTGATGCATGAAGGCAAACCCGTCACCGTTATTAAGAATTCACGGATCGAATGGACCCTGCCGACTTCCCGAATATCATAACCTGCAGCTGTGCTAGTCTGAACTTTTGTCATGATTAAAACAACCGTTATTACATTGTTGAAATCCCAATATACAAATCCCAAAT
>JAGLMJ010000018.1 GCA_023140095.1 Candidatus Omnitrophota bacterium
ATTTTGATTAAGAACCAGTATAAATAGAATCCCACATTCCTATAAGATTTGATATTCGCGACCACGCACACATGATTGTTTATCATTCAAAGCAGATATAAGATTCCCCCCCATGGCTAAGCATAAGTTGTTTCTAATTGATGGACATGCCCTATGCTATCGGTGCTTTTTCGCTATTAAGGAACTGGCGACGAGCAAGGGGCAGCCGACCAACGCGATTTTCGGATTTATCCGCGTGCTCCGCAGTATCCTGGAGAAATATCAGCCTGGTTATATGGCGGTCTGCTTTGATTCGAAGGAGAAAACGCGCCGGCAGGAGAAGTTCGCGGAATATAAGATCCACCGCCCTTCGATGCCGGATGACCTCAGGAGCCAGATCCCTGTTATCAAGGACGTCATACAGGCGTTCAATGTCCCTATTTTTGAACTTGGAGGGTTCGAGGCCGACGATATTATTGCGACCATCACCACAAAATTGGCGAATAAAGACCTGGATGTTGTGATCGTCAGCGATGATAAGGACATGTATCAGCTTGCCGGTAAGAATGTGAAGTTTTTCGGCAGCAAGAATCAGGCGATCCTTAATTCAGAAGAGATCAAGGATAAATTGGGTTTTGACCCGGAACGTATGGTCGATTTTATCGGCCTGGCGGGCGACGCGTCGGATAATATTCCCGGTGTTAAGGGCATCGGCAAGGTGAATGCCTCGCAGTTGATCAATGAGTTCGGGGCTCTCGAGAAGATCTTAAAGCATTTTGAGAAGCTCGAAAAGCCGACTGCCAAGGAAAAACTGATTATTGAACAACAGGAAGAGGCACGCTTCAGCAAAGAGCTCGCCGTTTTAGATGCGGCCGTTCCGGTTGAATATGACCTAGAGCAGCTTAAGGTCCAATCTCCGGATAATGACCGTCTCTTTGAAATGTTCCGGGACCTTGAATTCCGGAAACTCGCCGAGGAATTTGATTCAAGAGAGGCGAGCAGTGATGTTGATGTTTGTTCTGTCCAAAGCGCTAAAGAGGCAAAACGCTTAGTAAAGCAGATCCAAGACGCCGGGGAGTTTGCCTTTACGATCGATGATAATGACGACGGCGGATTGTTCAGCGGCCAGGTGATCTTTATCGCGGTCGATGAAAAGGATATTTACGCGGTCAACAATGACGCGATCGAGGCGCTTAAGCCGGTCTTTGAAAATGTGAAAATTCTGAAGGTGACCTACGATATCAAGGAAGGCCTCAAGTCGCTGTCGAAGAAAAATATTGGCATCGACGGAGAGGCCTTTGACGTAATGCTGGCCGGTTATCTGCTAGGGGCCTCCCAGGCCTTTTTTGACCTGAATAATCTGGCCTGGAACTATCTGAAATGCGCGATTTCCGAGGAATCGAAAACCGCTCACGAAGCGCAAGTCTTAAAGCGCTTATATCCATTGCTGGCAAGCGAGCTCGAGGAGAAGTTGCTCGGGCAGTTGTTTGAGGATATCGAGATGCCTTTGGCCCAGGTTCTTTACAAGATCGAGGCGCACGGCGTCAATCTGGACCGCGCGCTGCTTAAAAAATTATCCAAGGACTGCGCGGAAAAGATTGACGAATTGACCGCGACGCTCTACACGATGGCCGGGGAGGAGTTCAATCTGAATTCCCCGAAGCAATTGAGCCATATCTTATTTGACAAATTGAAGCTGCCGGTGATCAAGAAGACAAAGACGGGATTCTCGACGAACGAGTCGGTCTTAACGCTCCTCGCGGACGATCACGCGTTCCCGTCGGTGGTCTTGGAGTACCGGCAACTGGCAAAATTGAAATCGACGTACATCGACGCCTTGCCGAAGCTGATCAATGCGCGGACAGGGCGGCTGCACGCGCAGTTCAATCAAACCGGGACCGAGACCGGGCGCCTGAGCTCAAGCCAGCCGAACCTGCAGAATATTCCGATCCGCACGGAGCTGGGACGTCAGATACGCAAGGCGATCATCCCGTCGAGCAAAGACCTGATCATGATCGCCGCGGATTATTCGCAGATCGAGCTGCGCATTCTCGCGCATCTCTCGGGCGATGAGAATTTGATCAAGGCCTTTAGGCAGGGCGAGGATATCCATGATTTTACGGCTTCTTTGATCTTTGAGGTCGATGAAAAGGATGTGACGCCGCAGATGCGCAATTCCGCGAAGCGCGTGAATTTCGGGATCATTTATGGCATGAGCGCGTTTGGCTTAGCGAATGACCTCAAAGTGCCGCAGTCCGAGGCGCAGGAATTTATCGACCGGTATTTTATGCGCTATCCGGAAGTTAAAAAATTTATGGATGGTGAAATAAAGAAATGTGAAAAGAAGGGATATGTGCTGACACTATTGAACCGCCGCCGGTATATTCCGGAGATCAACAGTAAGAACGGGGCCATGAAACAGTTCGCGCAGCGCCAGGCGATCAATACGCCCGTCCAGGGATCGGCTGCTGACATGATGAAGGTGGCGATGATCAATATACAGCGGGAGATCGAAAAAAAGAAACTTGTCACAAAGATGATCAGTACGGTCCATGATGAATTGGTTTTTGAAACGACCAAAGCGGATGAAGCCGCGACGGTCGATCTTGTCCGTTATCAGATGGAGCATGCTGTTGATCTGATCGTGCCGGTTATCGTCAGTGTTAAGGCCGGAAAAAATTGGTTAGATATGAAGTTGTACTAAAACTTTCGCGAAATCCGACGAAGCCAAACGCGAAAGCAATTTGGCGAAGGCGGATGGAGGAGTATAAACAGTAATGAAAGTTGTTTTTTGTTCATCAGAGGTTTTTCCGTTTGCCAAGTCAGGCGGATTAGGAGATGTGTGCGGCTCGCTGCCGCTTGCGCTCTCGAAGATCGGCATTGAGGTGGCCATCGTCATGCCCGGGTACGGTTGTGTCGGCAAGAGCGGGTATCCGATGGAGCAGGTTACCGAAACCGTATCGAGGACAAAACTCGGCGACAATATTCAGGTCCATTTTATCGAGCATGAGGATTATTTTGGCCGTGACGGGCTTTATGGTTACGCTTCCGGAGATTATCCGGATAATATCGATAGGTTTGGTTTTTACTGTGATCAGGTTCTCCGGCTGTTGAAGCAAATAGATTTTCAACCGGACGTTATTCATTGTCATGACTGGCAGACGGCCTTAATTCCCGTTTACATCAAGGAAAAATATGGCGAGGACGCGTTTTATGCCCGGACAAAGACAATAATGACGATCCACAACCTGGCTTTTCAAGGCGTGTTTCCAAGAGTGCAATATCCAAAGCTTGATGTCGAAGGCTCATTTGCCGCGCAAAGCTTTGAGTTTTATGATCAGATCAATTTGCTTAAAGCGGGCATTATTTATAGTGATAAAGTTACGACGGTCAGCCCGCAATATGCCAAAGAGATCCAAACAAAACAATTTGGTTGCGGGCTTGAGGGCATTCTTGGCGCGCGTTACGACGGAGTGACCGGGATCCTTAATGGGCTGGACCACGATATCTGGAACCCGCGAACAGATGATATTATTGCGGCGCAATATTCTGCCGATGATTTTGATGATGCGAAGCTGACCAATAAAATGCAGCTGCAGAAAGAGCTTTATCTTGACGTGCGTGACGACGTCCCGCTCCTTGGTTTTGTCGGGCGCTTGTCCCATCAAAAGGGGCTCGATCTGATCATTGCGACGCTGGAAGACCTGGTTAAAATGGATGTTCAGATGGTTTTTTTAGGATTGGGCAATGGACATTATCAGGAAAAATTGAAACAAATGGCTGCTCTTTATTCGGACAATATCGCGGTATGTTTTGATTTTAACGAACCTTTGAGCCATCAGATCTATGCCGGAAGCGATCTATTCCTGATGCCGTCACAATTTGAGCCGTGCGGGTTAAGCCAGATGATCAGTTTGTATTACGGCACGATACCGGTCGTTTTTAAAACAGGCGGCCTGGCCGATACGGTTAAACCGTTTGGCCCTTTAAACAAAGACGGCAATGGCTTTGTTTTTACGGATCATTCAAATGCGGCATACTTGAAGGTCATACAGAAGGCGATCAAGGTTTTCCGGAATGAAAAGGAATTCCATCGTTTACGGAGCAATGCGTTCCGTTGCGACTTTTCCTGGGAGAAGTCAGCGTGCGTTTATCAGGAAATCTATCATAATGTCGAGAAACAATAAGTTGATCGTGATCGGATTGACGGGAAGTTTGGGGACCGGCAAATCAACGGTCGCCAAGATGTTCGCTGAACTTGGCGCGAAGGTCGTCGACGCTGACGTGATCGCCCGTCGCTTGATGCGCCCCGGCGCGATTTGCTTTCGGCGGATCGTTAAGACGTTCGGCAAGGATATTTTAACGGCAGGGAAGATCGACCGGAAAAAAATGGCGGAGCAGGTATTCCGGAATCCAAGGCAGTTGCGTAAACTTGAGCGAATAGTTCATCCGGAAGTCCGCCGCGCTCTTTTAGCGAAGGTTAAACAATACAAGAAACGTAAACAAAGAACGGTCGTTGTTTTAGATGTGCCGCTCTTGTTTGAAGCGAAACTCGACCAGGATGTGGATAGGACGGTTGTTGTCAAAGCAAGTAAGGCCAACCAAATAACGCGGGCAAAAAAATTAATGAACATAACGAATGCAGCGGCGCAGCGGCGCATCAAAGCACAAATGCCTCTGCGGCAAAAAATCCGTTTAGCGGATTTGATCATAGATAACGATGGAACATTAAAACAAACTAAACTTAAGGTGAAACAGATATGGGAAAAACTATGATAAAAGAAAGTAAAATAACCGGAGGGGGCAAGGCAATGGAAAAGACAGCGCAAATCAAAGAGAAGGCCGCTGTGAAAAAGGATGTGAAACCCAGCAAAGAAGATTATATGGATATCACTAAGCTCAAGGACAGCAAGATGTCCGAGCTGTCGAAATTTGCCAAAGGAATGGGGGTTAATGGCATTAGCGGTATCCGAAAGCAGGATCTGATCTTCAAGATCCTTGAGGCTCAGGCCGAAAAGCAGGGCTTAATGTTCGGTGAGGGGACCCTGGAGATCCTGTCAGAAGGATTTGGCTTTTTGCGAAGCGTGAATTATAATTATTTACCGTGCCCGGATGATATTTATGTCTCGCCATCGCAGATCCGCCGTTTTGATCTTAAGACCGGCGACAGTGTTGGCGGGCATATCCGTCCCCCGAAAGAAGGCGAGAAGTATTTTGCCTTACTGAAAGTAGAGGCGGTGAATTTTGAGAATCCGGAAAACTGCAAAGAAAAGATCTTCTTTGATAATTTAACGCCGCTTTATCCTAAAGACCGGATCGTTTTAGAGAGCGGGCCGAAAGAGATTTCCATGAGGATCATGGATCTGCTTACCCCCTTAGGAAAAGGGCAAAGGGCGTTGATCGTCGCGCCGCCGTATAGCGGCAAAACGGTGCTTCTGCAAAAGATCGCGAATTCGATCATGCAGAACCAACCGGATGTTATCCTGATGGTCCTTTTGATCGACGAACGGCCCGAAGAAGTCACGGACATGCAGCGAAGCGTCAAGGGAGAGGTCATCTCCTCGACCTTTGATGAGCCGGCCGAGCGCCACGTCCAGATCGCGGAAATGGTTCTTGAGAAGGCCAAGCGGCTCGTCGAACATAAGCGCGACGTAGTGATCCTTTTGGACAGCATTACGCGCCTGGCACGGGCGTATAACACGGTTGTTCCGCACAGCGGGAAGATCCTTTCCGGCGGTGTGGACTCAAACGCATTGCATAAACCGAAGCGTTTCTTCGGCGCGGCGCGTGCTGTCGAAGAGGGCGGAAGTTTGACCGTTATTGCGACCTCGCTGATCGATACGGGAAGCCGTATGGATGAGGTTATTTTTGAGGAATTCAAGGGAACGGGCAATATGGAATTGCAGCTGGACCGCAACCTGTTCCAGAGAAGGGTCTATCCGGCGATCGATATCAAGCGCTCGAACACGCGCCATGAAGAGAAATTGATCCCGGAAAACGACCTGCAGCGCATTTGGCTCTTGAGAAAAGCGGTGCATGATCTGAATTCCGCCGAAGCGATGGAATTGCTGATCGATAAAGTCGGTAAATATAAATCAAATGCTGAGTTTTTAGATAATCTCAGCCAAATGTAAAATGTAAGAGGCCGCCAAAAATAGTAATCTTTGGCGAGCCTCGTCATTTCCTTCTAGTGGAAATGCAGAAAAATGACGGGAGTTAACGGCGATGAAACCGAAGATTCACCCAGAGTATGAAGAAACGACGATCACTTGCGCCTGCGGGGAAGTGATCCATACACGCTCGACGCAAAAGAATATCCGCGTCGAGATCTGCTCCAAATGTCATCCATTCTTCACGGGCGACAAAAAATTCGTCGATATGGCAGGACGTATCGAACGCTTCAAGAAACGTTACAAAAAGAATAAGTAACTATGACATTGGAGAAGTACGAAAAAATAGAACAGCGGTATGCTGAATTAGAACAGCTTCTTGCTGATCCGGAGGTGATCACCGACCAAGGCCAGTGCCAGAAACTGGCCAAAGAATATTCCGGGATCACGCCGGTCGTGACGACGTTCCGGTCCTACAAGGCAATTGTCGGGCAGATCGAGGAGACCGAAGAACTTCTTTCCGAGAAGCACGATGAGGAATTTGAGGCGCTCGCAAAAGTCGAGCTCGAAGACCTGACGGAAAAGAAACAGGAGCTTTTAGACCGTCTCAATGATCTGACCAATCCGAAGAAGCATGAAAAAGACCGCGACCTGATCATTGAGGTCCGGGCCGGCACCGGCGGGCAGGAGGCGAGTTTGTTCGCGGCCGACCTGTACCGGATGTACACAAAATTCGCCGACCAAAAGGGATGGACGGTCGAGGCGATCAGCAGTACGCAATCGGAGACCGGAGGGTTTAAGGAGGTTATTTTCAGCATCAGCGGCAAAGGCGCGGAGAAGCATCTGAAATGGGAGAGCGGCGCGCATCGTGTCCAGCGCGTTCCCGAAACAGAGGCGTCCGGACGCATCCATACTTCTGCCGCGACCGTCGCTGTCTTATTTGAACCCGAAGAGGTCGATATCAATATTGATCCCAAGGACCTGAAAATTGATATCTTCCGTTCCTCCGGCCCGGGAGGGCAAAGTGTTAACACGACGGATTCGGCCGTTCGCATTACCCACTTACCGACGGGCCTTGTCGTCATCTGCCAGGATGAGCGCTCCCAATTGAAGAACAAGCACAAAGCGATGCGCGTGCTAAGGGCGCGTTTGATGGATAAGATCCAGAGCGATCGTTCCGATAAGGAGTCTCAGGACCGAAAACTCAAAGTGGGATCGGGCGATCGCAGTGAGAAGATCCGCACCTACAATTACCCGGACCGGCGCGTGACGGACCATCGTATCGGGTTTACGACGCACCGGTTGCCGTCCATTATGGATGGAAATTTGGATGAAATCGCTGAAGCCCTGAATAAAGCGGATGCTGAGGAGCGAATGAATGACTGAAAATGAATGGATGCTTACTTCTGTTCTGGATTGCCGGCGCGTGGATCTTACCGTCAACAAAGACGAATTAACTCCGGCGCAGAGATCCCGGTATGATTGGATGCAGGCCCGACGGATAGAAGGAGAGCCCTTGCAATATGTCCTGGGCCAATGCGATTTTATGGGCATTGCGCTTTCCGTCGACCGGCGGGCGCTTATTCCGCGTCCCGAAACGGAGATCTTAGTTGATCTGACTATTGAGAAGATCCGGTCCGGGCCTAAGAAGATGCGTAACGTGTTGGACATTGGCACCGGGTCCGGCAATATTACGGTCGCGCTTTTAAGATATTTTTCAAACATGAACGTAACAGCTTTGGATATCAGCGACGATGCCTTAGCTTTGGCGATAAAGAATGCGCGAGCAAATAATGTTGAGGAGAGAATACGGTTTCTCAACAATGACATGGTGTTTTACATGAGGGAGGCGGCGCGTCTGGGGGAGAGGTTCGATGTGATCATTTCCAACCCGCCCTATATTCTGACGGGGCAAATGGCGCAATTACCTGTCGATGTTCAGCGCGAGCCGCGCGTGGCCTTAGATGGCGGCAATGACGGCCTGCGGTTTTACCGGTCGATCATTGAACACGGCTGGCAGCTTCTTTCGGCGGACGGCTTTCTGGTCATGGAGATCGGCGACGGCCAGCGAGGGGGTATCGAAGAGATCTTTGCCCAATATCCGCAATACGGGGAGATCAAATTTTATAAAGATTATGTGGGAACGGACCGGATCGTTCTTGCCCGGCCGGGGAGATCATGGAAAAATTAATTATTGAAGGCGAGAGGCCCTTAAAGGGCGAAGTTAAGGTCAGCGGATCAAAGAATGCTGCTTTGCCGATCATGGCCGCGACCCTGTTGACCGACGAGCCTTGTGTGTTGCGCAATGTTCCCCAATTACGGGACACAAAAACGATGATAGCGCTTCTAGAGTCGTTGGGGAAAACCATTGAGGTTGCCGGAGACAAAGTAACGATTTCCTTAAAGGGCAAACTGGATCATGTTGCCGATTATAAACTGGTTTCGACGATGCGCGGGTCGTTCTGCGTCTTAGGTCCGCTTCTTGCGAAATTGAAAAAAGCAAAAGTATCGTTACCCGGCGGGTGTGTTATTGGCATCCGTCCTGTTGATCTGCATCTTAAAGGACTCAAGGCGCTGGGGGCGAAGATCGATATCGCGAACGGTTATGTGACGGCGCATGCCCGGCATCTTCGCGGGAGCCATGTGTATTTAGGCGGGATGTTCGGATCGTCGGTCCTGGCGACGGCGAATATTTTAATGGCCGCGACGCTTGCGAAGGGCCAGACGGTTATTGAAGCTGCGGCCTGTGAACCGGAGATCGAGAATCTCACGCAATTTTTGATCGCGATGGGCGCGAAAATTAAAGGCAAGGGCAGCCACTGTTTGACGGTCACCGGCGTTAAGAAACTCCGAGGGACGTCGTTTAAAATTATACCCGACCGCATTGAGGCCGGCACCTATATTTTAATGGCCGCCGCCACGAAGAGTTCGATCTCTTTAAAGAATGGGTGCTATTCGCATTTGATGGTGCTTATTGATAAGCTCAACCAGGCGGGCGTCAAAGTGACCAATGAGGAAGGCCTTATAAAAGTCAAGCCGAGGAAATCCATTAAACCCATTGGGATCACCACGCATCCCTATCCGGGATTTCCGACGGACCTGCAGGCGCAGTTCATGGCGTTTATGTCCGTTACGCAGGGCGTCAGCGTTATTACCGATAAAGTTTATCCGGACCGGTTCATGCATATTGCGGAGTTAAACCGGATGGGAGCGAATATCCGGCGCGACGGGCCTAACGCGATCGTGCAAGGCATTAAGAAACTCTACGGCGCTCCGGTCATGGCGTCTGACCTTCGGGCTTCGGCGGCCCTGATCGTCGCCGGCTTGGCGGCCAAGGGAAGAACCGAGATCCACCGCATGTATCACTTAGAGCGCGGTTATGAGGCCCTCGATGAGAAACTTGCGGCTCTCGGCGCGAAGGTTTACAGGGAAGAGGAATAATCATGATCCTTATGATCGATAATTACGACTCGTTTACGTACAATCTTGTTCAATATTTCGGGGAACTCGGCGGCGATCTAAAGGTCTACCGCAATGATGCATTGACGCTGCCGCAGATCAAACGCATGCCGATTAGCAAAATTGTTATTTCTCCCGGGCCCGGCCGCCCTGAAGGGGCGGGGATCTCTGTTGATCTCATTCGCGAATTTGCCGGGACCATTCCGATCCTCGGTGTTTGTTTAGGGCATCAATGTATCGGGTATGCCTATGGCGGGAAGATCATACGGGCGAAAAAATTAATGCACGGAAAAACATCGATGATCCGCCATAACAACAAGGATATCTTTAGGGCGATCGAAAACCCGTTTGAAGCCACGCGCTATCATTCTTTAGTGATCGACAAGAAGACCATGCCTAAGTGCCTTGAAGTAACGGCAAGGACAAGCGACGGCGAGATCATGGCCCTTAAGCACAAAGTTTTTCCGTTATGGGGCGTTCAATTTCATCCCGAATCGATACTGACGACGGAGGGCAAAAGGATCTTGAAGAATTTTCTCAATTTACATTAACGTAAGGGCGTATTGCAATACGCCCCTACAACAAGGGATTTGCCAATATGAAATCTTACATCGAGAAACTACAGAACAAAAAAAATTTAACCCAAGATGAGATCGAAGAGATCATGCATGAGATCATGTCGGGGGCGTCGGATGAAAATAATATCGCTGATTTCCTGCTCGCGCTTCGGGAGAAAGGGCCGACGGTTGACGAAATTACCGGAGCCGCTAAGATCATGCGCAAGTTTGTCGTTGGCATCGACACCAAGCACAAGGATATCTTAGATACGTGCGGGACCGGCGGCGATAAGAAGAACACGTTTAATATCTCGACGATCGCCGCGCTTGTCGTCGCGGGAGCCGGTGTTGCCGTCGCAAAGCACGGCAATCGGTCGGTTTCCAGTAAATGCGGAAGCGCGGATGTCCTTGAGGCGCTCGGCGTCAATTTGAATGTTGAACAAGAGCATTTAAGCGCTTGCCTTGATGAGGTTGGGATCGCTTTTTTATTCGCCCAAAAGCTTCACCCTGCGATGAAAAATGTGGCGTCGGTCCGGAAAAAACTTGGGGTTGAGACGATCTTTAACATTTTAGGGCCGCTGACAAATCCGGCCCGCGCGACGCATCAGATCATGGGTGTTTATAGCCGGGATCTCGTTGAGCCGATGGTCCAGGTACTCAAAAATTTAGGACTAAAACGCGCGCTGGTCGTCCACGGCAGTGATGGCCTGGATGAGATCACGACGACCGACAAGACATTTATCAGCGAATATGACGGCAATGAGGTCATTTCCTATGATATTTCGCCGGATGAACTCGGGATAAGCATCGCGCAACCGCGGGATCTCGAAGGCGGGGATCTCGAAACCAATGTCCGTATCTGTGAAGATATCTTGGGCGGCAAAGCCGGGCCGAAGAGGGATATCGTTCTCATTAATGCCGCCTATGCGCTTTATGTCGCGGGAAAGGTCTCGGATATATCTTCCGGAATGGACCTGGCCAAAGAGACGATCGATTCAGGCAAGGCACTGGATAAACTTAACGAATTAAGAAACTTTACACAAAGATTTAAATATACTCTATGAGGTTATAATTTGGGATATTATTGAATTCGGAAAATCTCAATTTGTAACCTCATAGAGTATAACGGTCAAATGTCAGAAGCCTTTTTAGCGAACATCCTGGATTACAAACGGGCTCTTATTAAAGAAAAGCGCGACTTTTATTTTTCACTAAAATGGAAGGTTAAAAAGTGCGCGCGTCCGCATTTATTCCGGGATATGCTCGCCGGGCCGGGGCAGATCAAGCTGATCGCTGAGGTCAAAAAGGCCTCGCCTTCAAGGGGGCTTATCCGCGAGGACTTTGATCCGGTGTCGATCGCTAAGATCTACGCGGAAAATAACGCGACGGCTATTTCTGTTGTGACCGAGGATAAATATTTTCTCGGGAAGCCGGAATTCGTAAAGCAAATAAGCAAGGCCGTCAACATTCCGATCCTGGCCAAAGATTTTATTATTGATGAGGGGCAGATCCACGAGGCATTGGCCAATGGGGCGAACGCGGTTCTTTTGATCGTGGCCATATTGGATGATGTCCAGCTTAAGGGGCTGATCGATAGGGCGCGTTCTCTGGGCCTTGATTGCCTGGTTGAGATCCATAATACAAATGAACTTAAGCGCGCTTGCGCTGCCGGGGCAGAGATCATCGGCGTGAATAATCGCGACTTGCATGCTTTTGTTGTCGATATGCAAACCTGCAAGCGCCTTATCCCGAAGGTCCCGGAAGGAAAAATCATTGTCGGCGAAAGCGGATTTAAGAAATATTCGGAAGTCAAGGCTTTGAAAAATATCGGAGCTCATGGCGTGCTCATCGGAGAGACGTTCATGAGGGAACAGGACATTGGAAAAAAGATAAGGAAAGTGCTTTATGGTCAGAGTTAAAGTGTGTGGAATAACAAATAGCGAGGATGCCTTAAAAGCCGTTTATTATGGGGCTTGGGCGATAGGTTTTGTTTTTACCAAAAAAAGCCCGCGATATATTTCGCCAAGCCGGGCCAGGAAGATCATTGAACAGCTACCGCCTTTTGTGACGCCGGTTGGCGTGTTTGTCGACCAATCGGAACGGGCTGTCCGGGACATCTGCAAGTTTACCCGCATAAGCACGGTTCAGTTTCACGGAGAAGAAAAAGCTGTTTATTGCAAGCGATTTACGGATTTTAAGGTCATCAAGGCGTTCCGTATCGGGAATTATTTTCCTATTGATGTTATTAAAAAGTACAAGGTCGACGCATATTTGTTTGACACTTACGAGAAGGGAGTTGCCGGCGGAACAGGCAAGGTATTTAATTGGGATATCCTCAAAGAGCATAAAATCGAAAAGCCCGTGATCTTATCGGGCGGCCTCAATGCCGAAAATGCCCGGGAGGCTCTGGAGGCAACAAAACCCTTTGCGATCGATGTTTCAAGCGGGGTGGAGAAGGCTCCTGGGATCAAAAATCCGCGCCTGATCCGTGGGTTTTTTGAGGCTGTAAACTTCGTAAGTCGTTGAAAATAAGTCGACTTTAGTCCCTTGAAAATTGTTGAGAAATATGGTATTCTTACAGTAAGCCGATAAAGGTAAACCCAGGGAAACTTGGGGGCACAAAACTACAGACCTAAATTGTCTGATACCTAAAAGGCCCTAAGAATTGCATTGGGCATCTAAGACATACGAACGGTTGATGGCGAGATGGTGGCTGAGTTGCCGAAGTGCGGTGAGGGAGACATCCTCCTTTATCGGCTTATTTTTCTCTTCTTTAAGGGAATGTTCCTTAAGAAGAGTTTTTTTTGTTCAAAATCGGTCTTTTTATGCCAAATAATTCATAACCCACTGGAAACACTAAAGATAGAGATAATGGAGCAAAAAATCAAAAAAGAACATTTAAAAGCCTTTTCAGGGGAACATTTGTACTATGAATTGAATATGTTTTTCGGCCTTAGTAAGCTTTTACGCAAGGGGGTCAATGACCAGTATGTGTATAGCGCGATCCTGGAATCGTTCGTTATCCACACCTGCCTTATTCTCGATTTCTTCTATAAACCGCCCCGAAAAGAGGATGATGCCTCGGTTCTCCATTTTATCGATGATGTCAGGAAATGGAAGAGATTGCGGCCTTCCTATGATAAATATTTCAGGAAATTTCACCGTAGGCGCAGCCGGGAAGTGGTCCATTTAAGCTACAAGCGCCTGGAAGTTGAGAAGAGCGAGAAATTGTGGAATACAGGAAAGATTGTCCCATCTGTCCGTCAGCTTCTTTCGGTATTTTTCGAGGTGGCCAACCCCGAGTTCCTGCATCCCAATATGCACAAGCTAAAGCATCTGATAAAGGAGACCCTATGAGCTTTGAATATGTACAAAAAATCCCTAATGTCGACGAAATCCTGGCCGAAATGCCGTTGAGCGAGGATATCAAGCGCATCAAGGCAGAGCGTGACCAAACGATCAAGAATATTTTCAAAGGGGACGACCATAAACTCCTTTTGATCATAGGCCCATGTTCCGCGGATAGTGAAGATTCCGTCTGCGAGTATGTCGGTAAGCTTGCAGCACTGCAGGAGAAAATTGCCGAGAAAATCGTCCTTGTGCCGAGGATCTATACCAATAAGCCCCGGACGACGGGCGAAGGCTATAAGGGGATGGCGCATCAGCCCGTCCCGACGGAAGATCCGGACATCGTCGCGGGCCTCAAGGCGATCCGCAAAATGCACTTGCGCGTGCTGCGCGAATCGCATTTGACGGCGGCCGACGAAATGCTTTATCCGGGCAACTATCCTTATTTAGCGGATGTCTTAAGTTATGTCGCGATCGGCGCGCGGTCCGTCGAAAATCAACAGCACCGGCTGACGGTCAGCGGCCTGGATATTCCTGCCGGGATGAAAAATCCGACGAGCGGCGACCTGACCGTTATGCTCAATTCCATTCAAGCGGCGCAAAGGCCGCATGTCTTTATCTATCATGACTGGGAGGTCAAAACGCCGGGCAATCCGCTGGCGCATTGTATCCTAAGAGGCGCGATGGACAAGGAAGGCAAAAGCATTCCCAATTATCATTATGAAGACATGGTCAAACTGTCGGATATGTATCGTAAACGCGGTTTTGAGAACCCCACGATCATCGTCGATACCAATCACGCCAATTCGGATAAGAAATTCGCCGAGCAGCCGCGCATTGCCATGGAAGTGATCGATAGTCTCAAGAAGTCGGATGAGCTCCGGGGGATCGTCAAGGGGCTTATGATCGAAAGCTATTTGGTCGAAGGCGCGCAAAGCGCCAGCGAGCGGACATACGGCAAATCGATCACCGATCCCTGCCTCGGCTGGGAAGATTCCCAGCGGCTTGTATTGGATCTGGCCGATTCCCTAACCTGAACCCGGCTGTCCTAGGAGGCTGTC
>JAGLMJ010000019.1 GCA_023140095.1 Candidatus Omnitrophota bacterium
GAGTGGGAAAAGACACGGAGCCAGCTTACAAAGTTCAGCAAGGAAGCCGTTAAGGTGGCGAAAAAAGGGGAAAAAGAACTTATTGAATTCTCGCGCAAGAGCAAGCTGCATGTCGATACAACGGCGATCAGCCTCAAGAAGGAACATCTGTATTATTTGATCGGAAAAGAATACACCAAAGAGAACGCTTCGGCGCAGCCGACGGCAAAATTGACCAAATTACTTAATGAGCTTAAAAGAGCTGAGAGAGCACAACGGGTATTGAAGCGAAAAATCAAAACAGTAAAGAAGTGAGAAAAATACGGCGCTATTTATTGATCCTATGGATAGGGTCCTCTGTTTTATTAAGCGGCATATCTACGGCAGAAGACCGGAACGTTCCCGCTAAGCCTATCGAGGTTATTGTTCAGGGGAGGCAATATAAATCGATCCGCGCCTACAAGCGCGAACAGATCAAAAATACTTTAAAGAGGACATTGTCTTCTCATAATCTCATGGAATTCAGCGAGGATGAGCTTCTTGAGATCATGAGGGAGGTCCGTAAGCAGCAGACGGCCCGTGGTTCTTTCGTAAAAGATTTGAAATCGGCTGATCAGCCTGACAGGGGATCATTGGAGGATCAGCGGAGTGTTGAACAAGACGCTTTAGATCTAGGAACTTCTCAAATGCGGGAAATGCTCAAAGAGTACCGTAAAGAGCATAAGGGCGCCGGACCCCTTTTCCTCGATCCTGATAAAATAAAAAGTGTCATTATCAAGCCTCAAAAACGGTCTGAAGAGACCATAGAGGACTGATCCCATCCCTTCGAATTGATCGGCTCAAAAAGTGAAGTTTCAATTCGGTCGCAATCATATGACTTGACTATTATATTTACTGATAGTATAATGCCCCATTAATTAAAGAAAAATCACAAATTGAGCGGCAAGTCAATGGAGAGGCCATTGCATTGTGCCGCGCATGTATGAAAAGAGGAGAGAACATTGGTTTTATTGAAAGAAAGAAAAACAGAGGTTATTGATAATTTCAAGATTCATGCCAAAGACACCGGGTCCCCCGTTGTGCAAATCGCTTTGCTCACAGAAAAGGTCAACTATCTGACGGGCCATTTTAAGGTTCACAAAAAAGATTTCCATTCTCGTCGGGGCCTTTTAATGATGATCGGTAAAAGACGCCGTCTTTTAGCCTACCTGAAAAAAACAGATCTTCAAAAATATCAAGAAACTATCGAAAAACTAAAATTACGTAAGTGAGGGTATCTTAATGGATTTACAACGAATCGAAGTGCCTTTCGGCGCCCAGAGTTTAATTATCGAAACAGGGAAACTTGCCAAGCAGGCGAACGGTACGGTTACGGTTACCTGTGGAGGAACAGTTGTTTTAGTGACAGCCTGTATGTCAAAAAAGCCGCGTTTGGGTATGGGGTTTTTCCCGCTGACGGTTGAATATCAGGAAAAGACCTATTCTGCCGGGCGCATTCCCGGAGGGTTTTTTAAAAGAGAAGGGCGGCCCACGCAGAAAGAGATTTTGACCTCAAGAATGATCGACCGGCCCGTTCGACCGCTTTTTCCGGATGGGTTCTTTAATGATGTCCAGATCGTCGCGACTGTTTTGAGCAGTGATGGGGAAAATGACCCGGATATTTTAGCGCTTGTCGGAGCTTCCACGGCCTTGACGATCTCGGATATCCCATTCGACGGACCTGTCGGCTCCATACGTGTTGGGCTTGTTGAAGACGAGTTTGTCTTAAACCCAACCTATGCGCAGAGAGAAGAAAGTGTGATGGACTTAGTTGTTGTCGGGCATAAAGACGGGATCGTTATGATCGAAGGTGAGTCGAAAGAGGTTCCTGAGTCGAAAGTGACCGAGGCCCTTAAATTTGCGGCTGAACAATTAAAGCCGATCCGGGAAATACAGAACACATTTCAAAAACAAGCCGGAAAAGCAAAGTCTGAGGTTGAATTGTTCAATCCTCATCCGGAGTTAAAAGGTAAGATCGCTGAAATCGTAGGCGGAAGATTGACAGATGCTTACAAGATCGGTGATAAAGAGAAGAGGGAAGATGCGTTAAATGCCTTATTGGATGAAATAACGGGTGATCTTTCTGTCTTTGAAGAATATAAGGTTGATGATAAGGAAGTTGAGATCGGGGATCTTCAAATGATATTCGACCGGATCGAATACGAAGAGGTCCGGCGCCGTGTTTTTCAAGAGGAAAAACGCGCGGATGGACGCGGTTTAAAAGATCTTCGTCAGATCACTTCCGAAATTGATGTCCTGCCACGAACGCACGGATCGAGCCTTTTTACACGCGGGCAAACGCAAAGCCTGGCGGTCGTAACTCTTGGTACCCGTCGAGATGAGCAGATGGTTGAGGCCCTTGACGGCCTATCGTACAATAATTTTATGTTACATTATAATTTTCCTTCGTTCAGTGTCGGCGAGACCAAACCGATGCGCGGGCCCGGTCGCCGTGAGATCGGCCATGGCGCTTTGGCAGCCAAAGCCCTTAAAGCGGTTATGCCGCAGAAGGAAGATTTCCCCTACACAGTGCGTGTTGTTTCGGAAATCCTTGAGTCCAACGGGTCTTCCAGTATGGCCAGCGTGTGTGCCAGTTGTCTGAGTTTGATGACGGCCGGCGTTCCTATTTCTGCTCCGGTAGCAGGAATTTCGGTCGGCCTTATCAGTGATCGAGAAAATGATAAATATTATTTGTTGACGGACATCATGGGCCTTGAAGATCATTTTGGGGACATGGATTTCAAAGTGGCGGGAACGAAAAAAGGAATTACCGCGATCCAGATGGATCTGAAAATTCAGGGCGTTCCGGTCGATATTCTTGCTCAAGGAATTGAGCAGGCGAAGGAGGCCCGGTTAGCCATCCTGGAGAATATGACGGCTGTTATTGCGGAACCCAAACCCGAAACATCTTCATTCGCGCCGAGAATTTTGATCATACAAGTTCCGGTATCTAAGATCGGCGAGGTTATCGGGCCGGGCGGTAAAATGATCAAGAAGATCATGGAGACAACGGGCGCAACAGCCATCGATATTGACGATGAGGGGAAAATTGTGATCGCTGCGACTGATCAAGAATCGGCTCAGAAAGCGTTTGATTTTATCAACGGCATGATGGAAGAGCCTGAAGTCGGTAAGATCTATGATGCGACCGTCATGAAAGTGACCAATTTCGGCGCTTTCTGCGAGTTCCTTCCCGGAAAGCAAGGGTTGGTCCATGTTTCGGAATATTCCAACGAGTATGTCAAGGATATGGAATCTGTTTGTAATGTCGGCGATCAGTTTAAAGTGAAACTGACCGAAATTGATAAGATGAAACGCCTTAATTTAAGCAAGAAGCAAGCTGAAGCAGCAGTTTCTTAAGTCCGTACACAAGCCAATGAAAGAAGAGTACATCAATGAGATCAAGGCGATTATTGTTTTTGCATTCGGCATAATCTTTCTTGTCAGCTTTCTTTCGTTTGTTCCTGAAGACCTTTCCTGGTATACCTCAAATCCTAATGTTCCGGCGCGGAACCTTATTCGTATCACGGGGGCCTATGTCGCCGGTTCATTATTTTTTGTTTTTGGCTACAGCGCTTACGCGCTTGTAGCCTTTTTATTTTTCTGGAGCTGGAATAAGTTCGCATCGAGGGAGCTGAAGTTTTCCGTCGCGAAATTCGTAAGCTTCCTGGTTTTATTCTGTGTCTTGAGCTCTCTGTTTAGTATGGCCGGGGCTCAAGGATCTGTCATGCGCTTTCAACGGGCGGGGATCGTCGGGATCATGATCGCGGACTTTCTCGTCCATTACATCGGGATGATCGGGGCTTATGTTATTTTAATCATGATGGGGATGATGGCGCTTGTTTTGACCGGAGAATTCTTGGTCTCACCTTTGTTTCTGGGAATTGTCGGAAAGGCGCAAGAAATGGGAGCTGCTCTTTTCGAGAAGATCCAAATGCGTAGAGAAACGGCTGCCGCCAAGCTGAAGGTCAATATCCGCGAGCCCTCGAAAATAGATCTTAAAGAGACATTGAAGGCTAAAACAAAGCAGGTCAAAGAAGATGAGGATGAGGAAGAAGAATACGAAGATGAAGAAGAGGACGAGGAGGATGAATCCTCTGCCGGCAAACGGAAACCTGTGAAGCCTACGATCCGCATGACGGATTCACAAAAGGATGAAATAGATGAAGATGAGGAAGAACCTCAGATCACCGGTGAATATCATTTGCCGATGTTAGATCTATTGCAAGATTCGCCTGCGATCTCAACGGATAAAATTCAAAGCGGCCTGATCAACGAAGCTCAATTACTCGAGGCGACTCTTTTAGAATTTGGAGTTAGCGCCCGGGTGGCTGATATTGAAAGGGGCCCGGCCATTACGCGTTACGAGTTAGAGCCCGCGCCCGGCGTGAAGGTGCAGAAGATTACGACGTTATCTGATGATATTGCCTTGGCGATGAAAGCGGCGGCCGTTCGTATTGTCGCGCCGATCCCCGGAAAGAATAGGGTCGGCATTGAGGTGCCGAATGCGGATTCGGCGACCGTTTATTTAAAGGATGTTCTTTCAACCAGTCAGTTCCGTTCCTCATTATCAAAATTGACATTATCCCTCGGAAAAGATATTGCCGGTCAACCGATGATCGCCGACCTGGCTGAGATGCCTCATTTGATGATCGCCGGGACAACCGGGTCCGGAAAAACGGTTTGTGTCAACGGGATCATTATGTCCATGCTCTTGAATGCGTCACCCAGCGAAGTGAAATTCGTGATGGTCGATCCCAAGATGGTCGAGCTCGCCCAGTACAATGGTATCCCGCATTTGCTTTGCCCGGTCGTTACAGATACCAGAAAGGCGTCAGGGGTGCTGAATTGGATTGTTGCTGAAATGGAATCCCGGTATCGGAAATTATCGAAAACAGGTGTGCGCAGCATCAAGGCCTACAATGCTAAGGGCCATAGCATGCCCTATATTGTCTTGATCATTGATGAGCTCGCCGATCTCATGCAGGTTTCCGCGAAGACGGTCGAGAGCGCGATCACGCGTATTGCTCAATTATCACGGGCGGTCGGGATCCATATGATTCTCGCGACACAGCGCCCGTCGGTCGATGTTATTACGGGTGTGATCAAGGCCAATTTCCCGGCGCGTATCTCTTTTAAAGTGGCCTCTAAAGTTGATTCCCGAACGGTTTTGGATATGAACGGGGCTGAGACTTTACTTGGTAAAGGGGATATGCTGTTCATCCAGCCGGGAGATGCTAAACCGACGAGAGGGCAGTGCAGTTTTGTCAAGGATGATGAGATCAACAAGGTCATCCAGTTCATTAAAGACCAGCAGGCTCCCATCTATGATGAGAGCATTACGACGGCCCAGCAAAAAGGCGGGAGCCTGGCCGGTTCCGACCAATATGACGAATATTATGATGACGCGGTCAAGCTTGTTATTGAAACGAATCAGGCGTCGGTCTCGATCCTTCAGCGACGGATGCGGCTGGGATATACGCGGGCCGCGCGTTTGATCGATATGATGGAGCAGGCGGGGATCGTCGGCCCCTATTGCGGCAGCAAGCCGCGGGAAATTCTTGTTGATAGGGAACAGTGGTTGTTAGATAATAGCCAGGGTGAAGATGATGAATGAGCATGTCGAAAATATGGAAGAAACCCTTTTTCCGAACGAGGCTCCGGTGAACACGGAACCTGAGAAAGATAAGGGCAAAGAGCCCGTCGACCAGCCTTCTCCGACGGAGAAAGCGGTGGAAATGCCGCAGGAACCCAAAGAGAGTGCCGGCGTGATCTTGAAGAGGGAACGGGAGGCCCAGTGCCTGTCATTGGATATTGTGCACGAGGCGACCAAGATCCCTATGGATGCCTTGCGCGCGATCGAAGAGGGGTATACGATCCGCATGCTTTCGCCTTTCTATTATAAAGGGTTCCTGAAGATGTATGCGGGTTATCTGGGGATCGATGCCTCGCAAGTTATTGAGGATTACAGGGAAGAGGAGCTGCCGCAGCATATTGACAGGAACGTGGAGGAGTTTCAGGTCCCGCAATGGATCACGAATTGTTTGACACGCAAAAGAAAACGGCAAATTGTTATTGCCGTTGGTATTATTTTCGCATTGTTCCTTTTCTTTAAAATGATCGGGTTCTTTATCGGTTTAGGGGCGCGCTCATCTGTTGAGAAAACAACAGTAAAGAATGAGATCAAGAAAGTTGTCGAAGAGAAGCAAAGAGAAGTCCGCCGGGAACCTCCTAAGATCGCTGTTCCAAAAGTTATTCCGAAAGTGGAACCGACGGTTCGGCCAGCCCCAAAATCCAGGCCCGTGGTTGCTGTTGTTGTCCCGGCGATGGTCCCCGCCCCTGCCTCTGTTCCCGTCCCGATCGTACGCAAAGAGATCACCTTAACCGTGCGGGCCAAACAAAATAGTTGGTTGCGGGTCAGGGCCGATGGGGTCATTGTGTTCCAGTCGACGCTTCGGCTCGGCGCTGTTGAAACATGGACGGCTGATGATGAAATTGAGATCTCCGGGAAGAACGTTGACCAGCTGGAATTTGAGCTCAACGGTAAAATGATCGGTACGCTGGGACGCAAAGACCGCAACGCGAAGAAAGTCGTCATAACGAAGAATGGTTTATCGGTTAAAAATTAAGTTATCCTTCCTGTCCATTGATCCTTTATCCAATCCCAAAATTTAAAGATGAATACAAAATCTCCCAAAACAACTCAAGACGTTCATAGAGACAGAAATTTAGAAGGAAGAGGCGTCGGCATGGTCAATCTCGGATGCGCCCGCAACTTGGTTGATTCTCAGGCCATTTTGGGCCATTTAAAGAGCAATGGACATCATATTGTTCCTATTGAAGAATCCGATATTGCCATTGTTAATACATGCGGTTTTATCGAGGAAGCGAAAAAGGAGTCTATCGATGCTATTGTTGACCTGCTTGAGCTTAAGAAGCAGGGGAAACTTAAGAAAGTGATCGTGGCCGGCTGCCTTGCCCAGCGGTATGGTGACGAGCTTGCGAAGGAGTTTAAAGATATCGACGCGATCGTTGGCGTGCAGCAATTACAGAAGAATAAAGTTCCCGGCCAGGAACTTTTGACACCCGGGCATTTCGCTTATGTTAAGATCTGCGAAAGTTGTTATAACCGGTGCAGTTTCTGCGTTATCCCTAAGATCAAGGGGAAGTTCATTTCAAGAACAATGGAATCCGTTGTGGAAGAGGTTAAACAGCTCGACGCTCGGGGTGTCAAAGAAATTCACGTTATCGGACAGGATATTACAGCTTACGGGATGGACCTTTATCGCGAAAAATCTTTAGCGAAACTTCTTAAAAAGATCGTCGTTGTCACAAAGAATATTCAATGGATACGTTTATTGTACACGTTCCCGGCGCATATTACGGATGAGTTGATCGAGACGATCGCCGGTGAAGAAAAGATTTGCAATTATATTGATCTGCCTATCCAGCATGTCAGCGACCGGTTGCTTAAAGCGATGAACCGGAATATCACAAAACAGGAAACGGTTGACCTGATCAAAAAGATCAGAAGCAAGATCCCTCAGGCAAGTTTGCGGACAACATTTATCGTCGGCATGCCGGGAGAAAGCCGGGAAAACTTTGAGGAACTTGTTGAGTTCGTCCGCGAAACACGCTTTGAAAAGGCAGGGGTTTTCCTTTATTCGCGTGAGGAAGGGACGCCGGCTTATGATATGCCGGGCCAAGTACCTCAACAGGTAAAAAAAGAGCGGATGGATACGCTGATGACGGTTCAGCAGGATATCTCAAAGGATATTCAGGAGAAGTCTGTCGGGCGGACGTTCAAGGTGATCATCGATGAGCGTCAAAAAGGTGAAGACCCTGTCTATCTCGGACGCAGCGAATATGATGCCCCGGAGGTCGACGGCATTGTCTATGTTCATTCCAAGAAAGAATTAGCATCCGGTGATTTCGTTATGGTCGAGGTTACGGATGCTTATGAATATGATCTTGTGGGGGAAGCGATATGAACCTGCCGAATCTATTGACGGTCCTTAGGATCGTTCTCACACTTATATTTATTTTTTTCCTTCATCAGGAGGGGCTGGAGGCCAAGGTCTTGGCGCTGCTGGCCTTTACCCTGGCGGTGCTCACCGACTATCTGGACGGATATTACGCGCGTAAATTGAACTTGATCACCGCGTTTGGCAAGATCATGGACCCGATTGCCGATAAGATCTTAATGCTGTCGGCCTTTTTTATTTTTAGCCAAATGCATATCATTGCCGGATGGATGTTCATTGTTATTTGTGCGAGGGAGGTGACCGTGACGGGGTTGCGTCTGTCCGCCATACCAAGGGGGATCACATTGGCTGCCGAGTCAGCCGGAAAAGTGAAAACGGTATTGCAAATTGTCGCGGTCTATTTAATAATAATACTTATCATTCTCGCGCAATTCGATGTCAATGCGCAATGGTATGGGAATGTGATGTCGGTGTTGGCCGGCGGGATCACCATTTTTATGTTCGGCGTTGTCGCTATCACGCTGTGGTCGGGGTGTTCATTTGTATGGAATAACCGGAAGGAGCTGTTTTAGTGTCCGATAAACTTGTCAAAATGTTATCAACGTGGTTTTACGTCGGAGATATCCCCGGAGCGCCAGGGACAGCGGCAAGCGCTGTAGCTGTATTGATGGCCGTGATCTTCGCCCCTAATATTTTTTTGTATATCCTTGTTACGATTATCGTGACCGTGCTTGGGTTCAAGGTGTCCGGAAGGATGGAGGCGATCCTCGGCAAGAAAGATCCCGGGTGCATCGTTATCGATGAAGTGGCGGGGATCATGGTCGCTTTTTTTCTGTTGCCGTTAACGTTGCCGGTTGTGATCACGGCGTTTTTCCTCTTTCGCGCTTTTGACATGTTCAAGATCTATCCGGTCAATAAATTTGAAGAAATGAAAGGCGCGACAGGCGTCATGATGGATGATCTGATCGCGGGACTTTACACGAATATTGTGATGCAGCTTGCCGTCAGGTGGGCTGGAATTATTTAACCTAAAAAATCGAGGTGAATATCATGATGCGCACAGCCAATCCGGCATTAAATGCTAAAGTTTTTAATCAAGCCCGCAGTCTCGGCGCTGGGGAAACAATGACATTACAGGGGACCGTTAATAAAACGTTTGTTTTATTGGGCCTGCTTGTTTTGTCAGCGGCATGGGTTTGGGGGAAAGTTATGCAGCCCGCAGCCCCTGTCTTTGAGGGATTAGAGGGGGCGGCAAGAACAATACCGTCTTCGATCATGCCTCTGATGATGCTTGGTATTTTCGGCGGGCTGATTGTCGGGTTTGTGACGATCTTCAAGAAGGAATGGGCTCCGGTTACGTCGCCGATCTACGCGCTGTGCGAGGGCCTTTTTATCGGAGGGATCTCCGCGATCTTTGAAGTGCGGTATCCGGGGATTGTTATCCAAGCGATCGCATTGACGTTCGGAACGTTGTTCTGTCTGTTGACCGCGTATAAGTCAGGGATGATCAAGGTAACAGAGAATTTTAAATTAGGCATTGTTGCTGCGACCGGCGCTATTTGTTTAATTTATTTTGTCAGTTTCATTATGGGCTTCTTTGGGGCGTCGATCCCGATGATCCACAGCAGCGGCCCTGTCGGGATCGGCTTCAGCCTCGTTGTCGTTACGATCGCGGCGCTGAACCTTGTTCTGGATTTTGATTTTATCGAGCAAGGCTCTACCATGGGCCTCCCGAAATATATGGAGTGGTATGCCGCTTTTGGCTTGGTGGTCACGCTTGTCTGGCTCTATATCGAAATATTGAGGCTATTAGCAAAATTACGAAGTCGATGATAAGAAAGGAAAAATTTATGACGCCTATAATGGGAAAAGAATCTGTCGAGGAGCATTTTGATGAAATTGCTTCGAATTATGATTATTGGAAGGAAAAGAATTCCTACTATTATGATACGATCAAGGCCTTTGTGTCGAGAATTGTGCCTTCCGGAAGCAGTGTGCTCGAGGTTGGATGCGGGACCGGCGAGATCCTTGCTACAGTGCGGCCTGCCCGCGGCGTCGGGATCGATATCAGCGAGAAAATGGTGGAATTAGCCAATCAAAAATTTCCCCAGCACACTTTTGTTCATTCCCCCATAGAGAGCTTAGCGATCGATGAGAAGTTTGACTATATCATCATGGTGGATGTCGTTGATCATGTCTATGATATCATGGACGTCTTTGCGAGCCTGTATCGTTTCTGTAAACCGACAACGCAGGTTATTTTAACAACGATCAATCCCTGGTGGGACCCTATTCTGGACTTTATGGAAAAGATAGGGGCCAAGATGCCGGAAGGGCCTCACAATTTTGTGGAAAAAGGGAACTTAACAAAGACGCTGGAATTGCTGGATTTTTCCGTCAGTTACAGCGGGTACATGTTGTTGTTCCCGAAGAAGATCCCGTTCTTGTCTTTTCTCGCGAATTCGCTTGGTACGAGGGCTTGGGGGATCAAGAAATTCTCTTCTGTTCAGTATATGCTCATTCAGCCGGCCGTTAAGAATGAGATCGATCTTGGGATGGGGTGTTCTGTCATTATTCCCTGCCACAATGAACAGGATAATATTGAGGATGCTGTCAGGCGCATTCCGAAGATGGGGCGCGAAACGGAAATTATTGTGGTCAACGACGGAAGCACGGATAACACGGCCCAAAAGGTGAAGGATCTTCAAGCAGAGATTCCAAATCTTAGACTTATTGATTACAGCCCTAACCAAGGGAAAGGGCATGCCGTCAAAAAAGGTTTCGAAGCGGCGTCCTGCGAAATTCTTATGATACTAGACGCGGACATATCGACCCTTCCGGAAGAATTGCCGAGGTTCTTCAATCCGTTAAACAAAGGCGTGTGCCAATTTGTCAACGGAACAAGAATGGTTTATCCGATGGAAAATCAAGCCATGCGCATTTTAAATCTTTTCGGCAATAAGATCTTCGGGTTCATTATGTCCTTTATTACGCAACAGAGCCTCACGGATACATTATGCGGGACGAAGGCCCTTTATAAATCAGATTTTAAACGGATCAAATGGGGATTAGATAAATGGGGTGATTTTGATCTTCTCTTTGGCGCGGCTAAAAGAGGGAGCAAGATCATGGAGGTTCCCGTACATTATATGTCCCGCAAATCAGGCGAATCGAAGATGAAATCGTTCCGGCACGGCCTTCATTTGTTAAGGGCCTGTTTTTTAGGGTTTAAAGAACTTGTATTTTTCCGCTCCCGTGGAGCGCCGGAGTAATTAAGCAGTATAATAAGAAGCCCGGATAGAGGGAAGAAATGCAGGATCAGTCGGGATAATGTTGTGAAACTTTTTGCTCCGGCGATCCATATATAGTTTGTTGTCAGAACAGCCATTGCGATATAAAGCCCGAAGAATAATATCAGACTCAAAAAAACTAATCCCGCCTCTGTATGTTTCCGCTTTTTTGTGAAATGGATCAGGCTTAAAAAAGCAAGAAGCCATATCACATTCCAGTTTCCGGATAAAAATAAATTCTGAGAAAATTTAATTAAGATCTGAGGAATAAGGCTGATCTTCTCCCACGTCAGCTCAAAGTTTGTCTTAGCTGAAGTGCCGCTTCCTTCTGATAAGACATTATGCCATATCTTATAAGCGTGAAAGAGTACGGCCATTCCGATGCTGGGAACGCAAAACTTTATTGTGTTGATCAGTTTTTCTTTTTTGGAAAAGAGCTTAGAGGAAAAATTGATCAAGGCGAATAAGACCAGGTATACTCCTAAGAATGCAGTGCCTTCAAGTTTTGTGAACGAAGCGAACCCCGCAAATAATCCGGCAAGGATCAAAAAGGCGCTTACCCTGTTCTCGTTGAAGAACAAGAGGAGCATGATCGTGATGCAATTGAAATACATTAAAAAGAAGTCCCTGTACGAAATGGTGGCGTGATAGATAAAGAAATTAGACGATAAAAGAATCACCGATCCCAAAATGGCCCAAGTCCTATTCGTGAAATGGCCTAAAAATTTGTAATAGATGGTCAGAAAGGACAAAAAGGCGCAAGGGAAAATGATCTTGATCAGAAGGTCGTTCCACTGCCCCAGATTGAAAGCGACCCAGCTTTCCATGAACGGCGTAAAAAGGGGATACGTTCTGTGGGGTAAAAGAGTGAGAAGAGGCGGGGATTCTTCAAAATAGAAGATCTTTGCCTTAAAGGCCACGGTTGCAACCGCATCCCATGAGAGTATCGGGACCGTCATTGAGCGCCAAACAACAAACCAGGCTGTTTGGGCAAGATAAAGCAATAAGACCGTGACCAACGCGATGTGGAGAACTTTTTCGATTCCGGGTTCCGGGGTATATTTTTTTGTCCGGATGAAAATATTTTCATGATCCATGTTTACCGGTTTCTTTCTCAAAAAACTTAACAGAAAAGCGGCAATGATAATGACCAGCAGAGGTGTCCGAAGGATAAGAAGGCTGAAGGGCTGATAAAAGATGTATAGGCCAAGCATCCAGATGGCCAACAGGCCGAGGCCTAAGCCATACGCAAGGGCGACCCGCAGGGATACGGACAGAGTTTGTCCTCGGAAAAGCAATGAAAGGCATCCGTATCCCGCGCCGAGGGGGATCAAGATGCTCAGAATAAGATTGATAACTAGCGGCATTATTTAAGGCTCTGTTTTTTAACGGCTAAAACATAGTCATGATTCTCGGACATGAGAAGGACCTTGTAGTTTTCCGGAATGTGTTGTAAAGGGTCTTTTTTGTAGAACAGAAGGATCGTGTCCTTTGGGGACCCGTTATCAAAGCGCAAAGATATTTTCGGGTAAAAATGATAAGACAATGCCCGGTGATAGAACATGTAGGGGCTTTTCCTAAGGTTAAAGTCGGTTACCAATGTCCCTTGATGATAACCCGAAAGTGCGTCTTGGGTAGCACGGGAAAACTGATATTTTCCGCCAAAAAGCACCCGGTTCTTTTCGTCGACAGTTTTTCCGCCTAACATATTTTGTTCGCGTTTGAAAGAATCAAGCCGATGGACCTGTTGAACTCCCGAGAATAACAGCAATCCGACTATTCCGGTTATTGTGATCGCGTCAGGGAGAGAAACGTTTTGGCTTTTTTGCGAAGAATGAATGAAAAGCGTGAAACTCACCGTCGCAATGAACATGGCTAACAGCAGGAATCCGTAAAATAGTTTGAGGACGTTTTTACCGCCGATCTCACCGATAATAAATTGATTCATATTAGGATCGTAGAGGCTGTTTTTAAATCGCAAGATCAATTCAGGCGGCGACAGATCGAAGATCTGAGATATCCAGAACAAAAATACTATGAGAGAGAAGAGAAAGGCGGACAAAATGAGAATAAGAAACCGAGCGCTGCTATCTGATATATTCTGATTGGAAGGTTGTTTTGCCATGATTTGGTTTAATGGTCTAAGAGACCGCGCTAATGGTTGTATTATATAAGCGATAAAGGGATGTGACGATAAAAAAATCAGGTATTTTATAGGACGGATGAGAAATTTTAACTTAGCTTTGTTTCATTGAGAGATTCGTAGATCGGCCCCTGGGATGTCAGCGTGCTTTTGTAAAGGGTGATGTGCAAAGCGGTTTGCTTTAACCCGATGGGGAGCGGATAGTTCGACAGGGCTTCAGATAAAAGTTTAAGGTTCTTGGGGGAGCGTGTCCGGCCGATCGTGACGTGCGGGTGGAACGGTTTATCCTCCTTTTTAAATCCGGTCCGCCCGAGCCCGTCTTCGAGCGCAAAGACTTTTTGGGCGATCTTCCCGTCCTCGTCCTTCAGGCCGGCCCACAGGACCTTGGGGTATTCAATGCCCGGAAAAGCGCCGAGCCGGGCCAGCTCTATGTCGACGGGGCCGGAGCCCTGAAGGAGACCGTCGAGCGTTTGCTTGAGCGCGTCGATCTTTTTGAGCTTCACGTCGCCGAGAAATTTTAACGTTAAATGGATATTCTCAGGCTTGACCCATTTGATATTACAATCGAGTTTTTTAAGATGATCTTGTATCTGTGAGAGGGCGTGTTGGATTTCCGAATCCAGGGTGATCGTAATAAATGTTCGGATCGCATTGCTCATTGGAAAAAAGGCGTTATACTGGTTCTTAATCAAAATTCCGTATCATTGCCTTATTAACGTTCAATGGTTTTGATTGAATATTAATGATTGCAATGCTTAATGTTGGTTTAATGAAATTCAACAGTTTAACCACCAGAAAATCTCATTAAGAACCAGTATAGG
>JAGLMJ010000002.1 GCA_023140095.1 Candidatus Omnitrophota bacterium
CTTGGAACCTGCTAAACATTTACGAGAAAAGAGGATTCCATCCTCTCTATGTTCTTTTTGATTCCTGGTATAGTTGCGTAGGAAATCTCAAAGCCATTGCGCGCAAAGGTTGGCAATGGATCGGTGCATTGAAATCAAACCGTTTAGTCTCAATTGTCCAAGGAACTTATAAAGCGGTGGCCGATTTGGATTGGACTGCAGAATCAGTCCACAAAGTTTGGCTTAAAGCTTATGGTTTTGTTCTAGTCAGTAAGATGGTCGCCACAAACGGCGACATTACCTGCATTGCTACGAACGATTTGTCTCTAACAGATTATGAGACATTAAAAAACCATAATGCCCATCGCTGGAATATTGAAACTTTTCACAGAGGCATCAAACAATGCTGTGGTATCGAAAAATGTTATTCAGTCAAAGAGCGATCGCAACGTAATCATATCTTGTGTTCATTTTTAGCATTCTTAAAACTTGAGTGGCAACGTATCAAAACTAAGGTTTCTTGGTATCAACAAAAATGGAATATTGCGCGTTCGTCTGTTACTGCCTTTTTATGTTGAAGCGCGTAAGTCCTATATTATTTCAATCTTTGAGGAGGGGGTGATATGAAAAAAATATTTTTGATAATAGCGGTAGTTTGTTTTGTTTTGTTTTCAGCTACACAATCCTTTGCATTAATGATTTATCCTGATGGACAGTGGCATGGTTTTGAGATGAATACCGATGGATCTTTAGATTCCCAATTTGAGTTTGATGTGCCCTCGAGTGGTGCTTGGCTTGATCTTGCTTTGCAGGGCCAAGATGGGGGATCTATTTTGGCTAGTCTTTCGACTTTTCAACAGATGTGGATCAGTAAAGGGGAATACGATGACTCAGGGCCGTCTATTGTTCATAGAAAATGTTTTTCTATTCTTTTTCCGGTGGTGCCGCTTCTAGCAGAGCCTATGGCAATGAGCGAGGCAGAAGATGAGTGGTATTTTCGCAGCCGTCTATATGAAGAGGGTTCTTATGTTCTTTCTAGTCTAGATTCCTCCAATGATGAACCTGTTTTAGGGGCTTTAAGATTGTATCCTAATGCTGTTCCCGAACCAGCAACAATGCTTTTGTTTGGTACAGGTTTAGCAGGAGCGTTTATTAGAAGAAGGCGAAAAGCTTAAGCAGTTTAAAAAGGTATTATTTAATAAAAGGCATTTCATTAATTTGAGGTGCCTTTTTCTTGAAATTCATTTATTAGAACAGTCTAATTTTGATATAATAGATTAGGATTTAGAGTTAAATAGGTTCGAAAATCGTTGATAAAGCGACCCCATTTTTGAGTTTATAAGTTGTTTAATTGCAGCATGTTGCAAATGTTAAAATTAGACCCTGACAGGACATCAGAACCATTTGATTTGTCACTCACCTTATTCCCGACGAGAAATTTGAGAATCCTCTTTAGGATTATTCTAAAATTATTCTGTCAAACGAGAAGTTTCTCTCCTTCCAGCAGTTCACTTTTCATCAGTTTGATGAACCACTGAATCCACTTCATAATCGACGCTAAAGCACAGAACTATATAAAAGTTGTGGATGAACACAAAATCGGGCTTGATAACAGGCTTGTCGAGGACAAAAACAAGGAAAGGAGTTCATGTTTCTGATGAAAAGTGAACCGAAAAAGAAGTCATTCAAATGGATCGTTAGCGAGAACAAGATTCTCAGTATTTCAGATGTTGATCGACTTAGAGATGCTCGTCTGGAATTTAATGACGAGCAAGAACTCCCTGCGCTCTTGGCGCAGGGATGAATTGCTCTCAGCAACTAAAAACGATATTTCCGGTGGGTGGCGCGGAGCGCCATGAAATCGGCGAACGCCCTGTGCTCTTGGCACAGGGTAGTTCACATTTTCGATACCGCCGTCTTTGTATTCTTTTATATATTTAGTGACAACATTGACGGTGACCCCTGTTAACTGCGCAATCTTTTTATTCGATTCTCCTTGGCTTTTTAACCACAAGGCTTCCATCTTTCTTTGAACGCGCGGATGGGGATGATGATATCGCTCATAGTTTAAATCCTTTTTCTCAGCTTCAGTAAACTTAATTTTAATCATGACCAACCTCGTTGGTAATGGATTAAGAATTTTATCGCTTACTGGAAATTATATAGATCAATTTGGATTATTACACATAAAAATCATATTTTATGAAATCGTTTAGTATAACAATAAAAACAATCCTAGCGTAGTCAAACACTTCAATCTTCAGAGATTGCTTGATATTGTTCGGCAGGGAGAGGAATCTCTTCAGATGGCTCGTTTCCGGGAGATTAATGGAGGTCGAAGGATATCATGAATAATTAACTTGCAATATATGAATTTCATGGTATATTTAAAGCATGATTGAACGCAAAGATATTACAAAACACATTACTCAGGCTTTGGGTAGAGGCCGAATAGTTTCATTGTTAGGCCCGCGCCAGTGTGGAAAAACAACATTAGCCCGTCATTTTGCTAAGCCAGGATCGTCCTTATATTTTGACCTTGAAGACCCTGTTGATAGCGCCAAGATGGGAGAACCTAAAAATGTCCTTGAGAATCTTAAAGGAACGGTTGTTATTGATGAAGTTCAGAGACAGCCAGAGTTGTTCTCTCTTTTGCGTGTTTTAGCTGACAGAGTTCCCTTGCCGTCTAAATTTCTTATTCTTGGAAGCGCTTCGCCTAATCTGATTAAACATGCTTCCGAATCATTAGCCGGAAGGGTGGAGCGAATAACGATAGGAGGTTTTTCTTTAGATGAGGTGGGAACAAAAGATTCTGGGCGTCTTTGGTTGCGGGGAGGGCTGCCTCGAGCTTTTCTTGCGAATACTGATGAGGAAAGTTTTACTTGGCTTAAGGAATACACTCAAAGTTTTGTTGAAAGAGACCTTCCGTTGCACGGTGTATCATTACCTCCAATGACATTATTGAGATTTTGGACTATGCTTGCCCATTATCACGGACAGGTTTTTAATGCCAGTGAAATAGCGCGTTCTTTAGGAATTAGTGTTATGACGGTAAAACGTTATGTGGATGTATTAACAGGTGTTTTTATGATAAGGCAAGTACAGCCGTGGTTTGGGAATATTAAAAAGAGGCAAATTAAGTCTCCCAAGATTTATTTTTATGATACAGGTATTTTGCATTCCTTACTCGGGATTCAAACAAAAAATGATTTACTGGCGCATCCCAAATATGGGGCTTCATGGGAAGGGTTTGTTATAGAAGAAGTCATTCGTTCTGTTGAGCCGCACGAGGTTTTTTTCTGGGCGACACATCAGGGCGCGGAGATTGATTTGGTATTTAACAAAGGCGGCAGAATGTATGGAGTTGAGATTAAACGTGCCGATGCGCCAACGATGACTCCGTCGATGCGGATTGCGTTGGAAGACTTGAAACTTGAACGTATTGCCGTTATTTATCCCGGCAAACGACGTTATTCTATTCATAAACAAGTTGACGTTGTTCCGTTTGATGAAATTTCAGGCGGGATGAAGAGATTGTTTTTATTATGAAGAAAGACGAAATTTTACGCTTAAAGTTTCAGCCTGATATTACGTGGGGGTATGAAATTCTTAATAGGTTTTCGAATGAAATGAGTGCTTCCTATAAAAAGGGATTTGCTAAAGAATTAGTGTTTTCCATTACTCAAAAAATGGAGATGTTCTCGTACATCACTCTGAGTTTGAATCAGAAATTAAATGAGATAAGGGATGTTTTAAAGACGGATTCCAGAGGCGTTAAAGAATGCCTGGATAATGGATATGCATATTCTGAAATTAAAGATGAGCTTAAAATTGCCTTTGTGTGTTATTTAGATTCTGCAATTTTTGAATCCGATAGTTTGTGCGAGTTATTGGAGAAATTTAGCCGCGAGGTCATGAACAATATTTTGATGGATAAAAGGTTTTGTTTAAAATGTGAAATAGCAAAAAAAGATTTTGACATGGAATGGCGTAAGGATTTACGGCGTATTAGGAATGATTGGATTCATAATTATCATGGATGGTTGGTGTTTCAAAAAAACGGTGACAACTTTGAGTCTGTCATTGAAGTTCCCCGAAAAGCTAGAGGGAAGAATTTTAAAAAAGACAAAAATATTAACATCATTTTAATTAATAGAATATCCAAAGGTGTCAATGAGTACTTACGTATTATACAAGACATTTTAGTTGAGAAAATTACAGCGCTTAAACAATAATTATTTTGTGGCTCAGAACCGCGCGGGTTGGGATACCGAATACCCACCCCATTTCTTAACCCATTTGATGCCAGTAACTTACTAGAACACCCCTAACAAGACGGCTACACAGGCTTTTGAACTTTATTGTTGGTCATTATGATTGTCGGGGTAACTCTGTTGATGAAGAGACCCATAATGAACACATTGTTAAGTCTGTTAAGCGGTTGAAAACACACTGGCCAGAACTTGAAATTATTGGGCTTTGGGTTAACCGTCATTGGCAGGTAGAAGTCAGGCATAAGTAGGTTTTAACTTGGTCTAGACATCCGTCCATTTTTTCTATTAAACATACAAATTATTTCAAGAGGAAAAGGGAATAGTGCTCGGCTCAGAGGGTGCGGTCACCCAGTCTTGTTTTCTATAAGTATTTGCAATATAATAATCCGATTAAAGATCTCTGAGAGGATAACCAAATAACAAGGAGGGGAAAATGGGCATCGTTTATACCACTATTTTAGTTGTGGCAGTTATATTTTTTCTGGGTATTCGGATTATTCGACCGATCCGAAGAGGACTGATCGAACGATTAGGGAAATATAACCGTTTTGCCAATCCGGGATTTCATTGAATCATTCCTGTTATTGACAATATGTATATAGTGAATATAACCGAACAAATGATCGACGCGGAGCCGCAGGAGATCATTACGAATGACAATTTAAACGCCCGGGTCGACGCGCAGGTTTATTTCATGATCAAAGATGACGCGGAGAGTGTTAAGGGTTCCCTGTACAATGTCAATAATTACCGGCGGCAGATCGTTAATTTAGCGAGAACGACTTTAAGAAATATCATCGGCACGCTTACTTTAAAGTCGGCGAACAGCGAGCGCGGTAAAATAAACGCGGAATTGCATACGACATTAAGAGAAGAGACGATCCGTTGGGGATTGGAAATTGTCCGCACGGAGTTAAAAGAGATCGACCCGCCCAAGGATGTCCAGGATACGATGAACAAGGTTGTCAAAGCGGAGAATGAAAAGATCGCTGCTATCGATTTTGCTACTGCCCGGGAAACAGAAGCGGACGGAGATAAGAGAGCGAAGATCAAAGAAGCTGAAGGCATAAGACAATCCCGGATCTTGCAGGCAGAGGGTGAAGCCGAAGCGATCAAGCTTGTGAATGAAGCTGCTGAGAAGTATTTTGTCGGAAATGCCCAGCTTTTGAGAAAGCTACAGGCCGTTGAAACAGCCTTAGAAGATAATGCGAAAATTGTGGTCCCTGAGAATTCAGAACTTGTCAATATCATTGGAGAAATGGCGGGTGTTTTACCGTTAAAGAAGAGCCAAAAAGATACATAGAAGAACACGCTCGAAGAGTGCACCCGGAATGAAACGAGGGTGTAACCCGAAGTATTTTAAATAAACCGGGTAAGAAAGCGAAGTAATCTGTTATAGTGATATAACTAAATTCAGGAAAATCCAGAAAAACACCCGTACATATATGAACATCGGAATAGCCAAAGAAATAGGGGCCTACTTTTTAGAACGCAGGGCGGTCCTTTTACCAAAAGAGGTTGGTAAATTAGTTGAGGCCGGTAATAAGGTCTTTGTCGAGAAAGGATTAGGAAGAGGTATCTATATTAATGATCCTGAATACCGGCAGGCCGGGGCAAAAATAATCAGTGACCGGAAAGATATATTCAATAAGCCCATTGTGGTCAAATTAAAGCCGCCTTTACCTCAAGAATTTAGGCTGCTTAAAAACAACTTATTGTTCAGTATGTTCCATGCTGAGCAGAATCCCAAATATGTAAAGGCCTTGAAGAAGAGAAATGTTAAGGCAATTGCGATGGAAGAGGTCCGGAACAGGATCGGTGAGCGCCTCATTCAATGCACAGACATGTCCGGCGAACAAGGCATGATCTACGCTTTCCATCTTATGGACAAAAGTCCTTGTGATTGCAATGTGTTGGTCTTGGGGTACGGCAATGTTGCTTCCGGCGCTTTGAAAATAGCCTTTAGTCTAGGGGCTAAGGTGAAAATTTTAAGAAAACAAGAATATCCTGATATCAGACACTTCCTCAAAGATAAAGATATTGTCGTAAACGGTGTTCAGTGGCCAAAGGAGAAGAGGGATAAAAAAGAATACATTATTACGAAGGACATGTTTTCTCTCCTGAACGGAGGCGCGGTGATCCTTGATCTTTCTGTGGACTACCCCAATCCCATTGAGCCCTGCCGTCCTTCATTCCTGAATAACCCGATGTATAAAGTCTGCGGCATCAAATGTGTCAGCCTGTATGGCTATCCGAGATTGGCCCCTATTTCAAGCTCTCAACAATATTCAAAACAGGTATTGCCTGTTCTGCTAAAAATTGCGTCGACCCCCTTAAAGAAACTCCCCAAGTCCATTAAGGATGCGATCGTCGATCCTGAGCAATATTAAACGACCTATGAAAAGAACGAAAAAAGCACTTTTAATTATCGGAGACAAAAGAACCAAAGGCCGCACGCTCGACCCGTCCTTTAACGCGTTTGTCAGGAAGATCGAGGATTCAAAGGAGAGGGGACTAGAAGCGCATGTCGTTAATTATAAGGATGTGTTTAACGGCTGTCTTCCCGAAATTTCCAGCCCTATTTTAAACGTGCTTTTATTCTTTCCTTATAAATATTGGGATAAGAATATTGAAGTCTACAATGATGACCCCAAGGTGTACGGGGATAAAACATTTGGCCGGAAGTTTAGTAAATATTTTGAAAAAGTAGAGAAAGCTATTGAGAAAAAATATAGTGATAAAAAGATCGAATATGTCAATCCTCCGAATGTATCGATCCTGGACAGGGACAAGGAAGAGACAAAGAATTTCTTCCGGCATCACAAAATTCCAACGCCCAAAAGTTTCACTGTTAAGACTTTGAAAGATGTCCATAAGATCATCGACCGGGGCATGTCTTTATACATTAAGCCAAGATTCGGCGCGATGGGCAAAGGTATTACCTATCTGAGCAATGATCTTATGTTCACGAATTTTTTATTCAAAAAAGGAGAAATCGTCAGTCATTCCTATGATTATCATTGGCGGTTCCATGAGATCAAGGATAGTGATAAAGATAATTTCTTAAAGATCCTTTTGTCCCGGGGATTTATCTTTGAAGAAGCGATCGATCCGCCCATACACAAGGGAAGAAGGTCTGATTTTCGCGTGTATTGTATTTACGGCGAAGTCGTTTATTATTACGTAAGGTCCACGCCTGCCATTACCGTTGTGACGAATTGGTCGCAGGGAGGGAAGATCGAAAAGAAAAAGAAATTTTCCAAATACATATCTGCTTCCAGATTAAGCAGGGTCAAATCGCTCGCCCGGAAGGCTGCCCGTGAACTCAAATTAAATTATGCGGGTATCGATATTATTTTCTCCAAAGATTACAAGAACATCTATGCTCTAGAAGCCCATTCTTTTCCCGGATATGAGATGGGGTTTGATCTTATGGGGCATTTGGCTAAAAAGATAACCAGTCCTTCCCATTAACCGGCCGGTTAAAATCAATGAATTTGAGTCTAACTTTACGTGAAGTTGGGGTTACGGGTGAATTCGAATTTTAAGGTTAATTCTGTAAAGATACTATGATGATCACATTTGAGCAAGCACTGAAACATATTTTAGACAATACAAAAGAATTAAGCGTGGAAAGAGTATTTGTCGAAGATGCTGTAGGTAGAACATTAATGGAAGATATTTATTCGAGGATCGAGATGCCGCCTTTTAATAAATCGGTTATGGATGGGTATGCGCTAAAGGCCCGGGACATTAAGAACGCGCCGGTGATATTGGAAAACATCGGATGCATACAGGCGGGGCAGATGTTCAAAAAGGAAATAAAACGGGGTGAGTGTGTCAAGATCATGACAGGGGCTGCTTTGCCGGAGGGGGCAGATACTGTTGTTAAGGTGGAAGATACCCGGCAAGCGGCAAAATGTGTCGAAATAATGAAATCTGCGAGAAGTGGGGAGAGTGTTTATGATCGAGGAGAAAATATCAAAAGAGGGCAAAGATTGATAAAAAAAGGGACGGTTATTTCCACTTCAGACATTTCGATTTTAGCAATGACCGGCAGGCAACATGTCAAGGTTATCCGAAAGCCCAACGTTGCTGTCTTAAATACCGGCGGGGAGATCGTTCCTACGGGGCGCCGGTTAAAAAAGAGGCAGATCTATAATAGCAATGGGCCGCAATTTTTAGCGCTTCTCAAATCCGATAGAATAAACCCAATATTTCTTGGAATTGCTAAAGATGAACCGAATGAACTGAAAAAAGCGATTCAAAAAGGCCTTAAGAGCGATGTGCTTTTGATCTCAGGCGGGGTTTCTATGGGGGATTATGACCTTGTACCGGATACTTTAAAAAGCCTGGGGGTCAAAACAATTTTTTATAAAGTAAAAACAAAACCGGGTAAACCTCTATTGTTTGGAAAGAAAACAAATACGGTTATTTTTGGCGTTCCCGGCAATCCGGTTTCAAGCTTTGTAACCTATTATATTTATATTCGACCCGCTTTGTATAAACTGCAGGGGTATAAGTACTGCGCGCCTCGACTTGAAGAAGGGACCCTCGAAGGATCCTTCCGGCAAGAAACGGGGCGAAGGCATTTCGTGCCTGTAAAGGTATTCAAAAAAGGATCGCAATATTATCTTACTCTTGTTAAGACGTATGGTTCGGCGGATATTCTGGCATTGTCAAAAGCAGATGGATTTATGGTTGTCGATGAGAATGCGCGTACCGTTAAAGCAGGATCAAAAATACAATTTTTAACATGGAAGTCATAAAATGACCGATTGTTTGAGGCTTCCTGCAACAGATAAATGCAATATTGGAGGGTGGTGTTTGTGGCAAAGAAAATAGGCATGATCGATGTCGGAGCCAAAGAAAAGACAAAGCGCGAGGCTCTCGCAAAAGTTTCTGTTCTATTGCCCGGGGAGATCATTGACAGGATAAAGAGAGATGATATGCCCAAAGGGAATGTTTTGGAGGCCGCTCGCATTGCCGGCATTATGGCGGCCAAAAGAACGGATGAATTAATACCGCTTTGTCACAATATTGAAATAGAGTGCGTTGACGTTGAATTCCGATTGGAAGAAAACAAGATACAGGTACAGTCTAGGGTGAAAAGCACGGCGAAAACAGGCGTTGAAATGGAAGCTTTGTTGGCCTGTTCCGTGGCCGCTCTCACTGTATATGATATGAGTAAAATGTTTACTCAAGAGATAGAGATTACCGGCCTTTGTCTGATTGAAAAACAAGGGGGAAAAAGTGGTATTTACCGAAGGAAATCTTCATAGAGTGAATAGTGATCGGGATTCCGAGCAGGGTAAAAAGTTTAAATGCGCTGTCTTGACATTGAGCGATCGATGTTCGAGAAAAGAGTATGAGGATGAAAGCGGAAAGATCATAGCAGAGTTTATTAAGGGCATTGGAGGGGAAGTCGTTGAGTATGACGTTATTCCGGACGAAATAGATATGGTAAAAGAGAAGCTCATTCATTTTTGCGATCATTTGCGGGTAGATGTTGTATTGACGACGGGGGGCACTGGTCTAGGCCCAAGAGATATTACCCCTGAAGCGACGAAAGAGGTATCACAGAAAATAATCCCGGGAATATCCGAATTGATAAGGATAGAAGGGTTGAAAAAGACAAGAAACTCAATGCTTTCAAGAGGAATAAGCGCCGTAAGGGGTAATTCTATTATTATCAATCTGCCCGGCAGTCCCAAGGGAGCCAGGGAGTCTTTGCAGGCCATTCTGGATATTGTCCCGCATGCTTTGCGTATGTTAAAAGGAGAAGGGCATTCCGACATTCATTGCGACCCGTTAATTTAACGGTATACTTCTAAAGAGGCAGTATGAAAAAAATATTTTGTTTATCCGTATCAATCTTATGCAAATTGATCCCGCAGGAATTAAGGGAGCATTTTGCGATTGAGGCGCCCATTAGAAAAGGAAGAATTTATTAGGAGATTTGATGGGATTTCTGGTAGAATACCCAGAACGAAGAAGAGGGGGAATGAAAAAGTGAAAAAGAATCTCATTTCCCCGGGTTTTTTCGATGATAGCCGTTAACAGGATCTATAAAACTTTGCAGCGGTGAATAATAAATATAAGATATAAAAATTTAAAAAAGGAGTCGAGAAAATGAAAAAAATGACACTAACGATCATAGCTCTATTTGTTTTTTGCGGATTGGTTTATGCCGAAAAACCGCCGGAAAATGGCGACTATAAGGAATATTATGAAACTGGAGAGTTGAAAGAAGAAGCGACTTACAAGAATGGTAAGATTGAGGGTATTAGAAAAAAATATCAGAGAAGTGGAGAGTTGCTGTTAGAAGCCTCGTACAAGAGAGGCAAGGTAGAAGGTTTTATTAAAACATACACTAAAAAAGGAAAACTGAAGACTAAAACGGCTTACGTGGATGGCAAGAAGAACGGGGAAAGTAAGGGTTATTACGAAAACGGGAAGGTTCGATATATCGATATTTATAAGAATAAAAAGAAAATAAAACGAACTCTCTTTAACGAGAGGGGTAAGGTTGAGAAGGAAGTGGATTTTTAAGGGATCAAAGAAGCAGGTGTAAGAAGTAGGATTGTTTAGGATTGAATTGTGTTTGACAGCAGGGGCAAGTGCGAGGCATTTGGCCCTGTTTTTGATTCCAATGAGTGAAAAATATCACTAATAGTGGAAGATGTGAAAAGCTCGTAATCTATTGCATCTAATATACTAAGGAATATATCTAAACAATATGGAAAGTTTCTTAAAGAAATCTCTTGACATTGGGGTTAGATGTGGTATCATTTGTGAATAAATTCACTGAATATTGACCCGGGGGTTTTATGGATTTGTCGAATAACACAATAGAAAGAATATGCAAGATCTTTGGGCATCTTGATGCTTTAGAAAAAAAGGACATTGATTTTGTTTCTTCCAAAGATCTGGCCAAGGTGATCGGAACAACAGAGTATACGGTCCGTAAAGACATCAGCCTTTTAGGAGGGCCGGGGTACACGCGAAAGGGATATGAGGTTAGAACGTTTAAAAAAGAATTAGGGCAAAAATTTCTTCTAACTCAAAAACGGAACGCGTGCATTGTCGGCCTAGGACGGTTAGGAACAGCGTTACTGGATTATGAAAATTTTCAGGAAGACGGATTTGAGATCGTCGCCGGTTTTGATTGCAATGTGAATAAGATCGAAAGGATTCGCACGAATATTGATGTCTTTCCGGTCAGCCTCTTGGAGGAGATCGTCCGGGCGCGGTTCATCGAGTTGGGGATTATTGCCGTTCCGGCAGAATCCGCCCAAGAGGTTGTTGATCAATTGACGAAGGCCGGGGTTAAGGGTGTTTTGAATTTCTCGCCGGTCAAGGTCAATGTTCCGCCGCATATCGTTCATCTGGATATGGATTTTACGAATGCGCTTCGATTCATCGCGGCGCGGTTTATCATGCAGAAGAAATAAAAATTAAAACAGAAGAAGGGAGTCGATGATGGCAGATATCTATAATTTTAGCGCGGGACCAGCGGTTTTACCGAAGGCCGTCTTAAAAAAAGCGGCCGATGAAATGCTCGATTATAAAGGAAGCGGCATGTCGGTGATGGAGCTTTCTCACCGGGGCAAGGAGTTCACGCAGATCATTGAATCGGCGGAGGCGACATTAAGAGAGATCATGGATATACCGGAGAATTACAAGGTCCTGTTTCTCCAAGGCGGAGCGTCGTTACAGTTTTCCATGATCCCCTTGAATTTAATGACGGTGAATAAAAAAGCGGATTATGTGCATACGGGCCAATGGTCGAAAAAGGCGATCGCGGAAGCCAGAAAATGCGGAGAGGTTAATATTGTCGCGAGTTCCGAGGAAAACAATTTCACGAATATCCCGAAGTTGGACCCGTCGACATTTTCCAAAGACGCGGATTATTTCTATATTGTCACGAACAACACGATCTACGGAACGGAATACAAAGATATTCCGCAGACGGGAGATATTCCGATCATCGCGGATATGTCGTCGAATATCTTATCCGCGCCGGTCGATGTATCTAAGTTCGGCATGATCTTTGCGGGCGCCCAGAAGAATATCGGGCCTGCCGGCGTCACGCTTGTGATCATTCGGGAGGATTTAGTCGGGAAAGCGGGCGACTCTGTTCCGGCACTGCTGAATTATAAAACGCAGGTCGACGGCAAGTCCCTTTACAATACGCCGCCATGCTACTCTATTTATATTGCCGGTTTGGTTTTTGAATGGATCAAAGAACAAGGGGGCCTCGCGGCGATCGGAAAACATAATCAGGAAAAGGCGAAGGTTTTGTATGATTATATAGACCAGTCGGGCCTTTTCAGTAGCCCGGTTGGAAAGGAAAGCAGGTCTTTGATGAATGTTCCTTTTGTGACGGGAGATAAGGACCTCGATGCCAAGTTTATTGAAGGGGCATCCAAGCTCGGATTAAAAACGCTTAAAGGGCACCGGTCAGTGGGCGGAATGCGGGCCAGCATTTATAATGCCATGCCGAAAGAAGGCATTAAGACCCTTGTTGAGTTCATGGAAGAATTTGAAAAGGATAACAAAAAATAAAGGAGATTAAAATGCATAAAATTATGAAACTGAATAAGATTGCGACAGAGGGCCTGGAGCTCTTTCCGTTAGACCAATATGAGATTGGGACCGAAATGACGAACCCGAATGCGGTGGTCCTTCGAAGCTTTAAGATGCATGATATGGAATTGCCGGATTCTCTTTTGGCCGTCGGCCGTGCTGGCGCGGGGGTCAATAATATTCCTATCGAGAAATGCTCGGAGAAGGGCATTGTTGTTTTTAACACGCCCGGCGCGAATGCGAATGCCGTCAAGGAGTTGGTCCTTGCCGGATTGTTCCTCTCGTCGCGCGATGTTGCGGCCGGGGTCAGTTACGCGAGCTCGTTAAAAGGAAAAGGGGCGGATGTTCCTGCTTTGGTCGAGGAGAATAAAAAGAAGTTTGCAGGACAGGAGATCGCGGGCAAAACGCTGGGTGTGATCGGGCTCGGCAAGATCGGCGTGATGGTCGCTAATAGCGCGATCAATCTGGGCATGAATGTTATCGGGTATGATCCGTTTATTTCGGTGGAGTCTGCCTGGGGGTTATCCCGGGAAGTTCAACGTGCGGAAGGCTTTGATAGCCTGGTCGCTAACGCGGATTATATTTCGCTGCATACGCCGCTGACGGATGCGACCCGCGGCATTATTAATGCCGAGAAGTTCGGCCAAATGAAAAAAGGCGTGCGCATCCTGAATTTTTCTCGAGGAGGCATTGTCAATAACGAAGATCTCGGCAAAGCGATCAAGGATGGCATTGTTGAGCGTTATGTCACTGATTTCCCGGATGATGAACTTCTTAACATGGAAAAAGTTATTGCCGTGCCTCATTTGGGGGCGTCGACAAAAGAGGCCGAAACCAATTGCGCGACGATGGTCGTTAAACAGATCCGTGATTTTATCGAGACCGGAAAGATCAAGAATTCTGTTAATTACCCAGACTGCAAGCTTGAAAAAGGCTCTGATTTCCGTTTGGTGATCATGAATCAGAATGTCCCTAATATGGTCGGTCAGATCTCTGCGGTTTTAGCACAAGAGGACATTAATATCGCGGAGATGTTAAATAAAAGTAAAGGGGACTATGCCTGCAGCATTATTGATGTTGCTGATCAACCATCGCAGAAAGCGATCAAGGCGATCTACAACATTAACGGTGTTGTAAAGGTCAGGCTTCTGTGTTTGGAAAAATAAGAAGAATCCGGAAGGCGTGTAACATAACTACAATAATTATTCCTCCCTCCGCAACATAATTAGTTGCGGAGGGTTTTCTTTTAGGATAAAATACAAACAAAATAGGACATTGCGCATGTCCCAAACTTCCCAATTTCAATATTGGAGGATAAAATGAAAGTATTGATTGTTGATGACGAGGAAACAAATATCGCATTGATCAGAGCGGCTCTAAAGGATATTGACCATGAATTGATTGTGGCACATGACGGGGAGCAGGGGATCGCTCTTGCTAAAGCGGAAATGCCTGATGTTATTATTCTTGATGTCATGATGCCGAAATTTGACGGTTTTAAAGTTTGCGGGATGCTGAAATCCGATAAACGGTTTGCCCGGATCTCCGTAATCATTCTCAGTTCAAGAGCCGGCGACGATGACGTCCAGATCGCCCGGGAAGTTGGAGCGGACATCTACATGGTCAAGCCGTTCGATCAGGATGAATTGAACCGGAACGTAAAACAACTTCTCAATACATAAGCGCACCAGGGCTGGAACCCTAAAAAAGAAGAGGACCGTTTGGATCGTAGTGATGGCCTGGATGGTTTACGAAATCTCTGTCTAGTTTTTGCAATAAGTTCTGTTCGGGCATATCTTTATCGACTATAATGTTAAAAAGATTTAAATGAGGTCGCTCGATATTAAGACAACGGTCTTCGGTGTTGTGCTTATCATTTCCGATTAAAACGGAGTCACGCTTATGCTCAAAATAAGATCCTTAAGAATTCATTTCTTGCTTGTTTTCTTTCTTGCGTCTATGACGGGAACAGCGGATGCTTACATTGGGCCCGGAGCCGGATTAGGGTTAGTCGGCTTTTTAATCGCTGTTATTATCGCTGTTCTTGTTATTTTCTTAGGGCTTATTTTGTACCCCTTAAAAATGCTGATAAAGTATATTAAATCGAAGAAACAACCAAAAAAGAAAAAATAGCCGTCTATCGTGACTAAGAGATTTTTTTTCATTTCGCTTTTACTGGCAGCTTTTGTATGGGGTTTCATTACTCATTGGAATCAATATTTTCCTTACCAGATCGTCAATAAAGCGCACATAGCTTACAAGGCCTTAATGGAGGTCAAAAACGACCAGTACAGAGAGGTTGTTCGCAAAGAGACTCTTTGGTATCCCATATGGGAGAAATCAGGCCTGAAGCGACCGACAGCGAAGACCTTTAGTCCATCCAGAGGAAACGAAAAAATATTTGTTTTGGGCGATAAGCGCTCTCTTTTTGATGTGTGCCCCAAAGTCGGGTGTCTGGCATGGATCATAGACCGCGAGGGCAATGTCCTGCATGCCTGGAAAAACAAACCGGATCTCTGGACATTCCGCAATACCAGAAAAAGCCCCGGCTATGATACTTATCCGGTTTGCGCTCACGTGTATCCCAATGGGGATCTCCTGGTGAATTATCATGGGAATGCAACATTTCCTTATGCGATCGGCTTAGCGAAATTTGATAAAGATTCAAACCTGATATGGAAAAAAGAAGAATATTACCATCATTGGTTCACGGTTGATAGCCAGGGGAGGATCTTAACCCCGGCGATAAGGCTTGTTCAAAGTCCTTTAGAGATAAATGATCGAAAATATAAGATTAAATGTGAACAGGGGATGATTACTGCGGAATATATCGCTATTCTTGATCCCGAAGGGAATAAGATCAAAAGTATCGATTTGACAACGGCGTTAAATAAATCCGACCTCATGAGTATGCTTGTTAACACAAAAGCGTGTGATCCTTTTCACTTAAATATGATAGACATTAACGAAGACCCGACGAGACAGTCTCGGGTCCTTGGCCTGGGAGACTTGTTGATCTCTATTCGGTCTATGAATACAATAGGTGTCTTAGAAAAAGAATCCGATCTTTTTAAATGGTATTTTAATGGTCCCCTTGTAAGGCAGCACAGTTCCGTATTTTTTAACGATAGTGAGATTTTTGTCGTCGATAATGCCGGCGGTCCTCAAAAGAAGGGAACAAGCCGGGTCGTCTCTATTAATGTTGATACCAATGAAATAAAGACGATATTCCCGAGGGAAAATGTTAAACTTCCTACGTGGGACTTCTTTATCCAGACAGGCGGTTTTCTTACGGTTTATCCTGATCGCAGTCGGATGCTGGTTGCCTTTACATATCCCTCCGGCTTTATTTGGGAAATTGATATAAAGACCGGAGAGGTTTTATGGGAATATCGGAATATTACTCCGATAGAAAAAGTTTTTCTGCGCATACCGATCTACACTGCTTTATATGCCGATAACTTCAATTTTCCGTTTAATAATGGACAAGTGCAATAATCAAAGTAGGGAGTATTGCTCATAGTGCTTTGGTTAGGTGGATACTTTCTTACCGGCGTCACATTCGGAACTCTTTTTTTTGTTATTTTAAGAAAAATTGTTAAGCCTGGAGTGACAGGAAAGTATTTCAAAAGTCTAATAGAAAACTTCTTTGGGCTTTTAAAAGAGGAAGATAAATTCTGGTCTTCCTATAAGAACATTATTCGCGATTCCTTCTGTTATGCTGGCCTGCAGATGGGCGGATTCATTCTGGCGCTTTTACCGGTCGGGGTGTTTGTTTTCTTCGCCGGAGAACCGCTTTTGTCCCTTTGGAATGATAATGCGAAGCTCACAGTCATTCCAATAGAATCCGGGAGGCTTATTCAACGGTCATCTGATGCTTCCCGGGCCTATTTTCAATTTAAAGATGGTCATTTAACAGAACTGGATCAACAGTTATCCCGACATGTTTTCTGCCCGCCCGATAGTATTCGATGCCAGTCATTAGCCCTCTTAGGTTTTACAAGAGCAACAACGGACCCTGTTCATCTGCAAGGGCAAAACAAAATCATTCTCCGCTATGATCACGATGACTGGAACCCTTTTTGGCCCTATCTCGATGATCTCGAGTTTATGTTTTCTTTGGGTTTTTCTTTTATCATGTTGCTGCTTTCGGTTACTGCAATAAAGAAACAAAAGCACGAAGATGGACGCGGATATCAGATCGGCGCTATTGACTATATGTTGACATGCCTGGCCAAGTATCATTCGGGTATTTGGAACAAATTAGGCAACTGGGAAACAGTGTGTTTCAAGTTCCGGCTTAAAAAGATTGCCGTGAACGAATCTATTTATATTACCGGTCTTGCGCGGTCTGGTTCGACGATATTGCTGGAATTGCTGGCGAGTGTTAAAGGCCTGGCGTCCCATCGTTATCGCGATGCCCCTTTTTTAATGACGCCGATCTTTTGGAATAAGTTTATATCCGTATTTTCTTCGAAGCAGGAGCTCAGGGAGCGGCCGCATCAGGACAGGATCCATATTAACCGTGAAAGCCCCGAAGCTTTTGAAGAGCTGATCTGGCAATACTATTTTCCCAAGCTTCATGATGAGGCGCATCTTCATATTTTAAACGAAGAAAATAAAAATCCGGGTTTTGATCAATTTTACAACGATCATATCAAAAAAATCCTTCATATCCGTAAAGGTTCCCGATATTTATCAAAAGGAAATTACAATATTGCGCGTATCGGATATATTCACCAGCTTTATCCCGATGCTTATTTTGTTGTTCCTATCCGGCATCCTTTGACCCAAGTGTATTCATTAGTCTGTCAGCACGATAAGTTCTTGGAATATGCCCGACAGAATCCGCAGGTTTCGGAATATCTAGAAGCGGCAGGGCATTATGAGTTCGGTCCGCAGAGAAAACCTGTATGCATGACTTTGGATGGAGCGAAGAGGGCTGTTGAGGCGTGGAAATCGGGCGATGACGATTTGGGCTACGCTATTCAGTGGGCGGATATTTACCGCCATGTCCATCAAGCTTATTTGAATAATCCGGAATTGGCAAAAAAAATATTTATTTTGCGTTATGAGGATTTATGCGCGAATCCTGCAGCGACGATGAGCGAGCTGTTGAAATTTCTAAATCTCAAAGATGAAGGCGATATTGAGAGGGCAGCGCAGACCATATCCGCGCCGTCTTACACGCATAAGCTTTCTGATGACCGGGCTGGAATGTGTTGGGATGAGGTCAAGTCGGTTGCAGAGCTTTATGATTATAAAATGACATTGTGATGTTAATGTTGTTTTAAAAATAAGAGTTCGCAAACTATTTTTGGGAGATAAAGTCTTACTTTTGGCTCTCGTAGACAAAATAACCCTTGCCGTGTATAATAACGGCGTTTTTTAGTAGGAGAAGGTCAGGTCCAACAGCAAACAGAGCAATGATGTCACAAGAAAATACATATGAACGATTAGATTTTATCCGGACAAAAATTGCCGAAGACGTCAAGTCCGGTAAAAATGACGGGCGCGTTGTGACGCGTTTCCCTCCGGAGCCTAACGGTTTCTTGCATATTGGCCATGCCAAATCCATTTGCCTGAATTTCGGGATTGCTAAAGAAAACGAGGCTTCCTGTCATCTGCGTTTTGACGATACCAATCCCTGCAAGGAAGAAGACAAATATGTCGAGGCGATCCAGAAAGATATCCAATGGCTCGGTTTTGACTGGAAGGACAGCCTTTTTTACGCTTCGGATTATTTTGATAAGCTTTACAAGTATGCCGTTGAGCTTATAAAGAAAGGAAAAGCCTACGTTGATAGTTTATCTCCCGACGAGATCCGTCAGTACAGAGGGTCCCTGACTGAACCCGGCAAGGAGAGTCCTCACCGCGCACGTTCTGTCGAGGAGAACCTTGATCTGTTTACGCGCATGAAGAACGGGGAATTCGAAGAGGGCGACTGCGTCCTGCGTGCGAAGATCGATATGGCCTCGCCACATATCGTGATGCGCGACCCGGCGCTGTACCGGATCATTAAACGCGCCGGGCATCACCGGACCGGCGACAAGTGGTGCATCTATCCGATGTATGATTTTGCCCACTGCCTTTCGGATTCGATCGAAGGGATAACCCATTCTTTATGCACGCTGGAGTTTGCGAATCACAGGCCTCTCTATGATTGGATCCTCGATCAGTTAGATGTGCCTTGCCATCCTCAGCAGACCGAATTTGCCCGGCTGAACCTCAACTATACGATCATGAGCAAGCGCAAACTTCTTCAGCTTGTTGAGGAAGGGCATGTCGGGGGATGGGACGACCCGCGCATGCCGACGATCTCCGGATTGCGGCGGCGAGGTTATACCCCGGAAGCCATCCGCCATTTCTGTGACAAGATCGGTATTGCCAAAGTTGAGGGAACGATCGATATGGCGCTGTTAGAACATTGCCTCAGGGAGGACTTGAACCGGCGCGCCCGGCGCGTGATGGCCGTGTTGAGACCGATTAAGGTTGTGATCGAGAATTATCCGGACGGTCAGGTCGAGGAAATGGATTGCATCAATAATCCGGAAGATCCCGATGCTGGAACGCGCAAAGTCCCGTTCTCGAAAAACTTGTATATCGAGCGCGATGATTTTATGGAAGACCCTCCCAAGAAATTCTTCCGGTTGGCGCCGGGGCGAGAGGTGCGCCTGCGTTATGCCTATTTCATTAAGTGTGAAGAAGCGATCAAAAATGATCAAGGAGAAGTTGTGGAGCTGCGCTGCACCTATGATCCGCAAACCCATGGCGGCAACGCGCCCGACGGGCGCAAAGTGAAGGCTACGCTGCATTGGGTTTCCGCCGGCCATGCGCTTGACGCTGAAATCCGTTTATATGACCGTCTTTTTACGGTTGAGAATCCTCTCTCCGGCAAGGAAAAAAAGGATTTTACCTCACATATCAATCCGCATTCCATGGAGATTTTGACGTCCTGCAAAATGGAACCCTCGTTGGCTGGTGCCGCACCTGGAAAATCTTATCAATTCGAACGCCTTGGTTACTTTTGCGCGGATAAAGATTCTACCGCTGAACATTTGATCTTCAATCGCGCTGTCTCGCTGCGCGACCAATGGGCGAGGATCGAAAAAACACAGAAAAGGTAATGCGAAAATAATAATTATTGTCTCCGTAAGTGTTATTGAAAACAGGAGGAAATATGCTCTTATTGAAAATATTTTTTGCATTCTTTAGAATCGGTCTATTTGCTATCGGCGGGGCCTACTCATTTCTTCCTCTTATACAAAAAGAGGTTGTTGAGAGATCTCATTGGTTAACCAAAGAAGAGTTTTTAGAAGTTTTAGGCGTCGTTAAGATCTTTCCGGGCGCGATATCGATCAAATTCGCGACCTATACCGGCTATAAGATGGCCGGGATCCCGGGCGCGATCGTCGCTAATGTCGGCAATCTGCTCTCGCCGGTCGTGTTAATACTCATTGCGACGTATTTTTATTCCCGCTATAAAGAAGTCCCGATGATCAAGAGCGCCTTTGCGACGATACAGCTCGCTGTTTTTGCGATGATCATTGCCGTCGCTTTCCAGACGGTCAGCGTAAGTCAAATCTACAGCGTTAAGAACATGACTATCATTGTTGCCGCGTTTGCGCTTTTTCTTTATTCAAGCGTGCATCCTGCGTTTATCATCATCGGCGCAGGCCTAATCGGGGCCGTTGTGATACCCTAAAAGACAACAAGGAGAATCCAATGGAAAATTTGATGATCATGCTCGGGTTGATCGGTCTGGGGATCTTTGTGGGGATCTTCGTGGGTGCGGCAATACCTTCGAAGACACGGTTTTCGATGAAAGTGGCTTTTCTGTCAGCTTCGATCGTTTCTTTTGTCTGCGGCATTGCCGTTGTTGTGACATTGCAGTTTCTTTGGAATATATCCATGGTCAGGCAAGTCCGGCTTAAGAGAGATGTTGATCTTCTCCAGGATAATGTTCTTAAGCAAAAAGATGGGGACCCCGCCGTGCGCGGAGTGATCAAAAAAGATTCTCTGGGGACCCAGACATTCAGAAAAGGAGACGTCATATATATGAACTTTCCAATGTCTTTGATGAGTGAAGATATCGAATATGTTCCTTAGAGGGCCTTTTGGCCAATTAAAATATGGCGAGCATAATTTTAGGTATGTAATAAACTCATGGAAAATTTAATTTTTGATTTAAGCGTCCTTCTTGCAGGCGCTGCATTCCTAGCCTACTTGGCTGTTTTGATCAAACAGCCGGTCATTATTGCATACATACTGTGCGGGATACTCATTGGGCCGTGGGGTTTGGGGCTGATCCGCCATGTGGAGTTTATTAAAACGATATCCCACTTAGGGATAACGCTGCTATTGTTTTTAGCCGGCCTTTGTTTACATCCTCAGAAACTTCTTGGATTATTTAAAAAGACTTCATTAGTGACGCTGGCCAATTGTAGCGGTTCCTTTATTGTCGCTTTTTTGTTTTCTTTGCTGTTCCGCTTTTCCATGACCGATAGCCTTTGTATTGCTCTTGCCTTAATGTTTTCCAGTACGATATTAGTTGTTAAGTTGCTGCCGACGACAAAGCTGCATCAAAAAAGGATGGGGGCTATTTGTATCAGTGTCCTCATTATGCAGGACCTGCTTGCGATAGCTGTCCTTGCGTTTGTTCGTTGTATTGGTTCTCCCCAGGGGGCGCTGATCAGTTTTTCGGTCCTGCTTGTGAAATTATGCTTATTTCTTATGATACTAGTTTTGTTTGAACGCTATATTTTAAGAAAGGTCATGGCGCGTGTCGAACTCATCCATGAAGTATTGTTTGTCTTAGGGCTGGCATGGTGTTTTGGGGTTGCCAGCATCTCAAATGAAATGGGCCTTTTCTATGAGACGGGGGCATTCTTTGCGGGGGTTATTTTGGCGAGGCACAAGATATCGTTCTTTATTTCCGAGAAGCTAAAACCGCTGAGGGATTTCTTCTTGGTTCTGTTTTTCTTTGCTTTGGGGGCTAACTTAAATTTATCAGTTATGATGAGCATCTTTGTCCCGTCGATAGTCTTAGCAACGGTATTTGTTATGATCAAACCCTGGATCTTTCAGAAGGCATTCATATGGGCGGGTGAAGAGAAGTCTTTTTCAGAGGAAACAGGGATGCGGCTTGGGCAATTAAGCGAATTTTCTTTATTGATCGCGTTCTTGGCCTTTAAATTAGGGCATATCAGCAGCAGCGCGTCACAGTTAATACAATTCACGACGATCCTGACCTTTATTATTTCAAGTTACTTGGTTGTTTATAAATATCCAACGCCCATCGGAACTTCGGAAGAATTAATAAGGGATTAAGCTGTTCCCTTGCCACTTTTAAACATTATTCATAAACTATTAAATTTTAATTGGAAAATATGCGATTTGTAATATCATGGGGTTAAATAACCAGCATAAAATGAAGGAGTATAAATGAAAAAATACCAAAAAATTCTTATTATTGTTTTTATCGTTATTATCGGGATCGTTGTTTTGAAGGATGTGCTTATCAAGTCGGCGATTACGACGGTCGGGTCGAGCGTTCTTGGAGCGCCCATCAAGATCAGGAAGTTCGCGCTGCGGGCCATAACGCAGAAGGTGCATATTGAGGATATGGTCATCTACAATCCGAAAGGATTTCCGGAAGGGCCGCTGGTCGATATCTCTGAGATCAGAGTTGATTTTGACCTCGGAGCTTTATTGAAAGGAGAGCTGCATCTTCCCTTGATCATATTTGATCTTAAGGAAATAATCCTTGTCAAAGATAAAGACGGAAACCTCAATGTCGACGCGCTTAAAGTAGCTGAAGTTAAAGAGGAGCCGGAACAAAAGGAAGAAAAAGCGAAGCCTAAAGAAAGCGGTAAGATGATGCCGATGCGGATCGACGAGCTGAGGCTTAACGTTGAGCGGGTCATTATGAAGGATTATAGCCTCGGGGAAAAACCTGTTATTCTGGTCTATGAGATTGCGCTGAAGGACAAAGTTTTTAAGAACATCAAGAGCCCCGAGCAACTCGCGACCCTTGTGATGGTCCAGGCGATGGGACCGGCAGGGATCAAGGGTGCCGCGATCTACGGGGCGGCAACCCTATTAGGGGCAGCGTTCTTACCCGCGGGTGTTGTTGGAATTCTCATCGGAAAAGATTCTTCTACCGCTGAATATCGGACTGATTATGATGAGCTTTATGATGTCAGCATGAGCGTTATTAATGAAGCAGGCACATTAAAAAGTGAGGATCGCGCTAAAGGGGTCATTAAAGCGAAGGTTGACGGTGCTGATGTTACGATCAAGCTGGAAAAAACGCAGGAACAAAAAGTTCAAGTAACGATATCGGCGAGAAAATTAATGCTTCCTAAGCCTGAGATCGCCGGAGGCGTTCAATATCAAATTGAGAAAGAAATATAATTAAAGCGTTATGTCTGAGCCCGATAGAACGCCCGGCTGCAGAAAAACAGTGTTAGGCTCGGGCCGATATGCAGAAATAAGCGCCACGAGGTATCGTTAAAAATGCCGGGAGCCAGTATCAATTCCTCGGGCCATCCGACAGGTGCCATCCATTTAAATATCATTAGGAAGGCAGAAACACTTAATAAGAATTTCTCTGACGCATTCCACTTGCGCGGGTTCGGGAAAAGAACAAGATAGGCGAGACCGAAAAAAAGAAGAATATACTCTCCGTATTCCACGAATTGATCGATATTCGACCTCGCCAGGAGAATGAGTTTTTGTGAGGAAAGGCTGTTCTGAAAATGAATGATACCGCTTGAAAAACCCTGTGATTTTATCCAATAGATCCAAAGCGACGGGAGCAGGGTTGTCAATAAAAGCGTTAAAAGAAAAGGCTTAGCCGCACCGGCGAGAATATCTTTTTTCTTGACGATGACCAAGGAAAAGAAAATGATCATCGTCGTGACCGCACCTTCCAGTTTTATCAAATTTAACCCAACCGCTAAAATGATGCTTATCACAAGATAATGTTTGTCCTTAGGCGATTTCAGCCACAGACAGATATTCACGAGCAGTCCGGCTAAAAAACAAAGAAAGATGTTTTCAGGCAGGGCAGAGGTCGTGGGGTTCTGGCTGGTAAAGTAGGCGATATATCCGAGGATGCAAAGATTAGCAAAAAAAGGCTTGGCTCCCATCAGAGAAAACCCTTTTAATAATTGAGAAAGAAGTATTAAAAAGAAGAGGGCGGAGCTCCAAAGAGCCACTTCATCATAATCGCCTTTGAGAAGAGTGAATTGAGCCGCGATGTGAAGGGGCCAAAGGATCGGGTAGGAGTTATGGTTATGATAGGTATACTTCAGATCCAAGCTTTTCTCATGAAAGATCACTTTTGATTTGATCATCCAATTGGCCATGGTGTCCCAGTCTTTGACGGGATTGCTGATGATCCAAAGGGTAATAAGGCCGATCAGAAAAGCAGTAAAAACGATCAGCATTTTTTCGAAAGGGTTTCTTGCTTTTTTAGGAAGGGTGGGCTGGCCGGAAGGAACATGGCTGTCCGAGGACAGATAGAGTAATGAGCACATCAAAAGTGTTCCGAGGATAAGCAGGGTGCTTATTTCCAGAGTGAACCCGAGGAGTAATACGATCCATAAAGAAGCCGTAAAAACGCAAAAACCGATCAGGTAACCTGTTGTGGTCATCCAAAGAGTGCCCGCTGTTTTACGCGGAATATTCAAAAGGCATAGGATCAGCATTCCAAGAATTGTCTGAAAAACAACAGTAGAAAGAAATATTAAAAGTTTTTTGGGCAATGACGGGTGGGCAGTTATGTTTTTCCCGGAGAGGAACGGAACGTCTTTATTAGTATAAATAAACACGCCGCTGGAAAGCTTTTTTCGCTTCGGCAAAGGCCTTTGGTCTTTTACAGAGCGGCCCAAATCGATGAAGTAGGCCCAAGTTTTACTTAATTTTAAAGGATAAAGGTTGTATCGCGCGGCGACATTTTCTATGCCGGAAGATGTATTCGATATGCCGACGGGAGACAGGGGGGGGATTATTTTTTTTGCTTGCGTTGTTGTGGCAAAGGTCGCGTAAGAGTTCCGCAGTTGGGCATAATTGCCTTTTGCCCGAAGGAACATTTTTATTTCACCACCAGAGCGGTGAAGAATGGCGTTAAACTGCATCAAGAAGGTCGATGCAAAAATAACTGTAGAGGCAAATTTTAAGAAAGTTCTCCGGTTGATCCTTTTAAACTTCATATTCATACTTTAGCAAAATAGTAAAAGGAAAGGAAACGAAAATGGCAGAAAAATAAGAAAATTTAATAAGAGGCCATGATATAGTAAACGGTACAGTTATCCGTCAGAAGAGGAGCATTGCATGCTTCGGGAACCCCACAACCAAAAAAAACACCTGTCGAAGGCATTTCTCTATTTCTTGATGGGATGCCTTTTTCTTGCAGCTTGGCTTTTACCTGCTGTTGCATCTGATGGGCTGATGACCATCCATTTTATTGATGTCGGATATGGCGATGCGATCCTCATTGAATTGCCCGATGGAGAAGCAGTCTTAATTGATGCCGGATTGCCGGAATATGCCGGCCGCGTAACGGAATATCTTGCCGGCCGCAATATTAAAGATCTTCAGACAGCCATACTGACCCATCCGCACGAAAATCATTTTGGCGGATTTCTTTCTTTGGCCAAGAAATGGCCTATGGGAAAATTTTATATTAACGGGGATGCTGACCGGGCCGAGGAGGGGTATGAGGACCTAATGAAAACCCTCGAAGGCAAACAGGTTCCTGTGACGATCCTCAAAGAAGGGGACGAGTTATTATTGGGTGGGGAAAAGGTGCGTTTTTCAGTCCTCCATCCATCGGGATTGACGGGGTCCGCCAATGAGAATGTTCTGGTATTTTGGGTTGTTTTTAACGAGACCTCCTTCCTTTTGACTTCCGACATTCAAGAGTTGCAGCAGGATGAACTTCTTGCGCGTTATCCTCAAGTGAGGTCGGCCAATGTGGTCCAGGTTCCTCACCATGGCGGAAGGATGACGGACCTGTTCGCAAGTTCTTTTGAGAACGATGTCATGTTCGTTGTGTTAACCGGGACAAATGACTATGGGAAACCCTTTGTTGAGGAATTGGACAAGCTTAAGGGCGAGGTTTTCAGGACCGATCTTCATGGGTCGATCGTTCTACAAAGCGATGGCTATCAAGTAAAGGTGATCAATGAGTGATAGGAAAGGGGAACGTATTCGTCGTTGGATGCTTGCCGGGATCTGGACAGGGTTGATCTACTCGACCTTGTATATCGTGCGGCCGGTTTGTGAATTTCTAAAGCAGTATGCCGGGTTTTCTTTTTTCGTGAATGCGGGGATCATCTTCTTCGGCATTTCGATCGTATTGATCTTTGTGAAAACAAAGCGTATGCGCAGAGGGTCGACCTATGCCCTGTTGTTTCTAGTCGTGGCCGGGTATTTCCTGGGGATGACATTGCTTCCGATTCCCGAAGAGCGGCTGCATTTCGTCGAATATGGCGTTCTGGCTTTTTTGATCTACCGGGCCCTTATTCTGGACTTTAGGGCCGGGCAGTCTTTTTTGGTGGCATTTGCGATAACATCACTTATCGGGTTGGGCGATGAGGGGATACAATATCTTTTGCCGAACCGTTATTACCAGTTAAAGGATGTTTGTCTTAATAGTGCCAGCGCTGCTTTAGGATTGGCTCTGACTTATGTCATGGGCAGGGATCAAGCGACCGATACGAGGGACAATATTCACAAAATGCTTTGAGGCAGCTTTGAGGCAGCATTTATTTGACAAAAAACCCGGATAACTCTATTATATATAGAATATTCCTATCAATAAGGATACTAAATGGCTGATTATTATGCGAAATACAAAAATCGAGATCTTTGGTGCATCAAAGCCAATAGGTTCGATACAGGAATCCAAAACATCCGTGAAACCCAGTTTGCACTAGGTAATGGGTATTTAGGAACACGTGGTATTTTGGAGGAGAGTCCTAAAGGGGCGTGGGCGGGGACTTATATTGCCGGCATTTATGATCATCTCACTTCCCAGGTCGCTGAGTTGGTTAATTTCCCCAATCCATTCTTTTTTAAATTTACTGTCAAAGGTGAGAAAGTTGGGGCAGTTGCCATGGATGTTCTGAACCATCAAATGATCCTGAACATGCATGATGGTCTTCTTATCCGTCGCACTGTTTATTCAGACAGCAAAAAAAGGCGCTACGATTATCAATCGCTCCGTTTTGTTTCGATGCATGACAAAAATATCGGGATCATGCAGATCGCGCTGACCCCTTTAGATGACAGCGCCGAGGTCGAGATCCAAAGCGGCCTTGATACAACCGTCCACAATAAAGGGACGATCACTGAAGGGAATAAACGTCATTTTCATATTAAAGAATTAGCCCAGGAAAAGAATTCCAGCTATCTTCTTTTGAAAACGTTGGAAAAGAAGCATCAAGTGATCTACCGCAGTGGTTTTTATTATATGATCGGCAAGAAAAGAGTGTATGCGCAGGACAATATTTTGAAACTTAAGCTGAAGAAAAGGCAGCCGATCGTATTTACCAAGGTCTTTTATATTGGAGCCTGCAGCGGGAAGAAAGAGGATTTGAGGAAACTTCAACGGTCTTCAAGGATGAAGTTCAACAAAGCCTTTCGGGGAAAAATGGAGAGTTTATTAAAGAGCCACTGTGAAGCATGGCGAAAGATATGGAACGTTGCGGATGTTGTCATCGCAGGAACGTCCGATATCCAGAAGAACCTCCGGTTCAACATTTTTCATATGCTCATTTGCGGTCATGTCGATAATGGATTTTCAAGTATCGGGGCAAGGACTTTAAGCGGTGAAGGGTATCGCGGGCATGTTTTCTGGGATTCTGAGATCTTCATGCTGCCGTTTTACGCTTATGTGGCGCCGGAGGTTGCGAAGAATATGCTTCTGTACCGGTACTTCCGGATGGACCCAGCCAGGGATATCGCAAAAAAACAAGGCTATAAGGGGACCATGTATCCCTGGGAATCGGCAGGGACGGGGGAAGAGGAAACACCGACATGGGCCAAAGACCTCGACGGGAAGATTATCCGCATTAAGACCAATGAGCTCGAGCAGCATATTACGGCGGATATCGCTTTTGCCTGTTGCCAATATGCCGAGATCACCGACGATGAGGATTTTATGATGGGCTACGGTTATGAAATGGTCTTTGAGGCTGCAAGGTTCTGGGCCAGCCGGGTACAGCGCAACAGACAAGGAAAATATGAGATCAGGGATGTCATTGGCCCCGATGAGTTCCATGAACATGTTAACAACAATGCGTATACGAACGTCATGGCTAAGTGGAACCTTTCGACTGCTCACAAATTTTATCAGACCCTGAAGACAACCAATCCGAAATTCTTCAGGGAGTTACGCAGCAAGATCGACCTGACGGACAAAGAAGTAAATATTTGGAAGCATATTGTCCCTAAAATTGTTTTTAAATACCGCAAAAAAGATTATGTGATCGAAGAATTTGACGGTTATTTTCGAAAAAAACATATTAATATTGTTGACCTTGATGAAAACGGGATCCCGATGCTTCCTAAAGGGGTCAAGGTCAAGGATTATAATACGACACAGCTTGTCAAGCAGGCGGATGTTTTAATGCTGCTCTATTTACTGGGGGATTTTTTTCCTAAGAAAGCGAAGAAAAATAATTATCGGTTCTATGCGCCTAGAACCCTGCATAAATCTTCCCTAAGTCCGGCGATCCATGCGATCATGGCGCTTGAAAGCGGCCTGCTGAATCAGGCGTATCAGTTCTTCAATGTTGCTTTGCGGGCGGATATCAGCAATCTGCACGGGAATTCGCATGAAGGAATTCATGCGGCTTCTCTCGGAGGGGTATGGCAAAGTGTGATCAACGGATTTGCCGGGGTCAAGATCGTAGGTCATACCTTGTCCTTTGATCCTAGAATGCCGATAACTTGGCACTACATACAGTTCAGCCTGTTATGGAAGGGTACTTTGCTAAGGATCGCAGTGAATAATAATGAAGCACATATTAAAGTTGAATCGAAACAAAGAAAAAAAGTGAATGTGAGAATTTTCAACAAGGACCATCTTTTGGTTCCTGGAAAGGGATATATATTTCGCCGGCATGCACGCAAACCGGAAGGTGCTTATTATTAATGAGGGGGAAAATGAAGAAAAAAAACGGAAAAAAATTAAATATTGCGCATTTACATTGGGGGTTTCCTCCCGTCATAGGCGGTGTGGAGACGCACTTAACGATCTTACTTCCGACACTGGTCGAATTGGGGCATAATGTCAGTTTGCTGACAGGCAGCGCCGAAGGCGCCAAAATCGATGATGAGTACCGGGGGGTGAAGATCCTTCGGGCGCCGATCATGGACCTGAACTGGTTGGTTCAGCGAGGCCTTCACGGCATTGAAAAAGAAGTTGTCCAGGTCTATAGCAAGTTCATTGATAGGCAAAAGCCGGATATTCTTCATGCCCACAATATGCATTATTTCAGCCGGATACATGCTAAGATGCTCGAAAAGATGTCGATCGAGAAAGGGATCCCTCTTTTTCTGACGGCCCATAATGTTTGGGACGACGATCTGTATCTGGAGTTGGTAACGAATGTTCGCTGGACGCATATTATTGCTGTAAGTCATTTCATTGAGAAAGAGTTGATCGGTGTCGGATGCAGCCATCACCAGACAACCACTGTTCATCATGGCATTGATGAAAAAATGTTCAATCCCAAGATCAATCCAAAACCGATCTATAAAAAATATCCGCAGTTAAAAGATAAAAGAATACTCTTTCATCCTGCCCGCATGGGAATGGCTAAAGGATGCGATGTCAGCATTAAAGCCTTACGGCTTATTAAGGAGAGAGTTCCGGAGGCGATGTTAGTTTTAGCCGGGACAAAGAACATTGTTGATTGGGGATTGACACAACAAAAAGACATTGCCTATATGGTCCACCTTGTTGAGAGGTTCAATCTGCGTGATAATGTCCTGATCGATTCTTATCTTCTTGAGGATATGCCGATGATCTATGCCGCGTGCCAGGTATGTATCTATCCTTCCACGGCTTCCGAGCCTTTTGGATTGACGATGCTTGAAGCCATGGCCTCGGCTAAACCAATGGTTGTAACAAAAATGGGGGGGATGCCGGAGATCATTGGGGACGGGATCAATGGATTTGTCATCCCGGTCAAAGGCTATGAGGAATTGGCTTCGCGTGTTATCCAGCTATTTTCTGATGATGAATTAAGGGATAGGCTGGGAAATGTCGGCCGGAATATGGTAGAGAAAAGCTATACACGCAAAAGCGTTGCACAGGCCACGTTAAGATTATATGACAAATTTGCCAATGTCTACAGCGAAGTACACTAGTTAAGATATATCCTATAACCTCGTTCTAAACCTTCCTAATTCATTCAATTTCAAGGATTTTCATTCCTGTGAGAATTCTCTCAACATTTATTGTAGCGCAATTCCTGAAATCTTAGAATATTTGTTGTTTTTTACGCTTCGAAAACAAGGGTTGATATACGCAGACTCTGTGTATATAATACATTCCTAATTAAAGAATATGAATATTGATATAAATAGGGATTTGGATATTTAAATATTAAAGTCCTAACAAGGAGGATGACATGGCCGTATTAGACGTCACAGGCAAAAATTTTGAAGGAGAAGTATTAAAATCGGATCTCCCGGTTTTAGTGGATTTCTGGGCAGAATGGTGTGGTCCCTGCAGGATGGTCAGTCCCATCGTAGATGAACTTGCCGAAGACCTCCAAGACAAGCTTAAGGTTGTGAAGGTCAATGTTGATGAGGCCCAAGATCTGGCCGGAAATTATCAGGTTATGTCGATCCCGACCCTGCTTCTCTTTAAGGGAGGCGAACCGGTTGAACAGATCGTCGGAGCTGTTTCAAAGGACCAGTTGTTCGAAAAAATTAATGCAAAACTATAAAATCTGAGGTGTTGTTGCAATGTTTATCGAGATATGCAAATCAAAGATCGCTCACGGGTTCATTACAGAAGCGGAACTTTTCTATGAAGGAAGCATTACTATTGATGAGGATCTACTTAAAGCGGTTGACATTCTTCCCGGTGAGAAAGTTGACGTTTTGAATATTAATAATGGAAACCGGTTTACGACCTATATCATTGCGGGTGAAACGGCATCCGGAAGGATCTGCTTGAACGGTCCTGCGGCGCGTTTAGGTCTTGTCGGCGATCAGGTCATTATTCTGAGCTATTGCCTGATGGAGCCGGAAGAAGCGAAAAATTATAAAGCAAAGGTCATCCATTTGGATGAAAATAATAAAATTAAGGATTGATGTGCCGTTTCGGTATGTGATGGACAGCAGATGAGCCTCTCAACTCTAAAAGTTCGTATTTACGGAGACCCTTGCCTTCGAAAAAAATGTGTTCCTGTCAAAAAGATCGGGCCTAGCGAGCGCATGGTTATAAACGCTATGATCGAGACCATGCACCAAGCCAAGGGGGTTGGCTTGGCGGCACCCCAGGTTGGGATCAGTCAGCGGTTTTTTGTCCTCGATATTGGTGACGGGCCTATGGTTATCATTAATCCTGAGATCATAAAAAAGACCGGTTCGAGTGTTTTTGAAGAAGGATGTTTAAGCGTTCCCGAAAATACATTCATGATAGAGCGTCCGGAAGAAATTACGGTTCGCTATATGGATGAAAACAATCAAGAGATGAAGCTGGCTTGTGACGGACTGCTGGCAAGGGTCATTCAGCATGAAACAGACCATCTGGAGGGGGTATTGATCGTCGATTATGCCAGCGATGAGGAAAAGGCTAAGTTTAAGGAGCAGTTTGGAATTCTTGAGGCAGAACAGAAAGAATAACCGCGCAAATGAACCGTATGGTTGAAGATATTTTGATCCCGGAAACAGGACGGTTGCCTTCATGGTTTAAGCAAAAGATTCCGGATACGAATAAGATCCGGGAGATGAAAAAGAAATTTTCTGCTTCAGGACTTCATACGGTATGTCAGAGCGCCTCCTGTCCGAATATGGGAACATGTTGGGGCGGGGGAGTCGCGACGTTCATGATCCTCGGGGAGATATGCACGCGGGCTTGCCGCTTTTGCGCTGTTGGCGCCGGGCAGCCAATAGCTGTTGACCCTAATGAACCGCGAGAAGTTGCTTCGGCAGTTGCGAAATTAGGCCTCAAATATACTGTTATTACCTCTGTTACTCGCGACGATCTTGGTGACGGAGGCGCCCGGCAGTTCGTTGAAACGGTCAATGCGATCAGGAAGGTCAACCCTAAGACGAAGATTGAAGTTCTCATTCCGGATTTTTTGAATAACCTTGAAAGTCTGAGGAAAATCGCGGCTGTTAAACCGGAAGTTATCGGCCACAATATTGAGACGATCCGTCGCCTGTCACCGGTTATTCGGCCTCAGGCTGATTATGGCCGTTCTTTAAAAGTTTTAGAAAACTTAAAGCAAATGGAGCCTTCAGTTTTTATTAAGTCCGGCTTTATGGTAGGGTTAGGCGAAACGGATGATGAGATCG
>JAGLMJ010000020.1 GCA_023140095.1 Candidatus Omnitrophota bacterium
GGGACCAGGATTTGATCAAATGAAAGACTTTCTCAGGACAAACAAAACAAAAATTATCTCTCAAGGGAACAAGCCGGCTAAATTAAAGGGAGTGAATTTAGGCGGTTGGCTAATGATGGAGGCTTATATTCTTTATGCGCCGAACTTTCCCGCGAAGAAATTTAGAAAAGAGTTTTCCTGTGCTCTTGGAAAGAAGGCCCTTTGTTCATTTGAGAAAGAATACCGTGAATCTTTTATCAGAGAGGCGGACATCAAAAAGATTTCACGATTGGGTTTTAATTGTATCCGGGTTCCATTTAATTACCGGCTTATTGAGAAAACGCCTTACTGCTACGACCAAGAGGGAGTCCGGTTTCTTGACCGGGTGATCCGGTGGGCCAAGAAATATAAAATTTGGGTCATCCTCGATTTGCATGCCGCGCCGGGCGCGCAAAATCACGACTGGCATTCGGACAGCCTGGGAAAAGCGGAATTGTGGACAAAGAAGGAAAATCAGGACCGCACCTTGGCGCTTTGGGAATTTCTTGCCGACCGCTACAAGGACGAGGAATATGTGGCCGGTTACGATCTCTTGAACGAAGCGGTCCTTGCTAACACAAAACTTCTGAACCGCTTTTACAAAAAAGTGATCAAGCGGATACGAAGCGTCGACACGAACCATATCCTGTTTATCGAAGGGAATGTATGGGCGACGGATGTCGATTGCCTCGATCGGTTCGATGATGATAATTATGTCTTGAGTATCCATAATTACGCGCCTTTCGAATTCGCATTTAACTTTATTCCGCATTCTTCATATCCTTTTAAGTCGCCGCAAGGTGGATGGAACGCAAAGACGACCCGGCGGCATCTGTTACAGTATAAAAAGATATCGCAAGAGCGGGACTTGCCGATCTTTGTCGGCGAGTTTGGCGTTAATGCCCGTCAGGGATTATTTGGCGAAGACCGCTGGCTTGCTGATGTATTAAAATATTTCAATGATTACGGTTTTCACTGGACGTATTGGACCTATAAAGCCATTAAGGGAGGGGTTATGCCGGACGGCATCTACAGTTATGTTCAGAACCCTCCCTGGGTTAACCGGTGCGGTCCGCTGACAGGATGGGATACCTATAAGCAGCATTGGCCATCACATCAAAAAGCCATGATACGGTCTTGGCATACGGAGCAATTCCAAGTGAATAAGGAAATTCTAAAGGTTTTAAAAAATGCCTTACGATAAGATCACAAGTCTAACAAATTCCCGGATAAAACATGTTGTTCAATTGCGCAACCGTAAACAAAGAGTGGAGGACGGATTGACGGTCGTTGAGGGTGCGCGCGAAATGACCCGGGCTTTTGAAGCGGGGGTCGTGTTCAAAGAACTTTATATCTGCGTTCCGTTGTTTGAAGCGTCCCAAGAGGTACATTTGCTGGTTGAGAAACTGACCCTGAAGAAAATTCCCGTTTATGAAACGACGCAAGCGGTTTTTTCAAAGATCTCTTACGGGAATCGCAGCGAGGGTATTTTAGCGGTCTGTGCTCCCAGACCGGTAACGTTCAAGAATTTTTCATCAAAAGATCTTTCTCTTTTTGTTGTTGTCGAGCGTGTTGAAAAACCGGGGAATTTAGGAGCTATTTTAAGGACATGCGACGGAGCCGGCATTGACGGCGTGATCATCTGCGACGGGAAGACGGATATTTACAATCCCAATGTTATCCGTGCCAGCTTAGGGACGATCTTCTCTGTAAAAACAGTGGTCAGTTCGAATACGGAAGCCCTTAAATTCTTAAGATCAAAGAATATAAAGATTTGCGTGACCCTGCCTCGGGCAAAAACTGTTTATACAAAAGCAAAATTAACCAGTACACTAGCTGTTGTGGTCGGCAGTGAGCAAAGCGGTTTAACCGATTTTTGGGCCGAACATGCCGACCTAAAAGTGAAGATTCCCATGCGGGGGTTCGCCGACTCGTTAAACGTATCGGCCTGCACCGCTATTTTACTTTATGAAGCCATCCGACAAAGATCCAATTAAGCTGCGCTTGCAGGTATTTTTATCACGCAATGGCGTCTGTTCCCGCCGTCAGGCGATGGACATTATTAAGGACGGACACGTTAGGTTTAACGGTCAAATATGCCGTGAGCCGTCGACATTGGTTGATTCTAGCAGAGATCATGTGTTTGTTGACGGGAAGAGAGTTCAGAGCAAAAGATACGACTATATTTTATTGAATAAACCGGCTGGTTACACGACAACGAAATCCGACCAACATGCGGAAAAAACAGTTTTGGATTTGCTGCCGCGGAAGTTTCGGCATCTCTCGCCGGCGGGCCGTTTAGACCGGGACACGGAAGGCCTTTTACTTTTGACCAATGACGGCGATACGGCCTATCAGCTCACGCATCCTAAGTTCAATGTGGATAAAACCTATTTTGTCCGGGTCTCGGGGAATTTAGAAATAGAGAAAAGAAAAAAAGTTGAGAGGGGCGTTGTTATCGACGGCAAGAGAACGGCACCGGCTAAGATCAAGAATATTAAACCTCTGAAGAATGTAACGGAATTAATGATCACGATCCACGAGGGGCGAAAGCGGCAAGTGCGTTTTATGTTCGCTAAAGTGGGGCATAAAGTACTTTATCTAAAAAGACTTATGCAGGGGCCGCTTGTTTTAGGGGCGCTCAAAAAAGGAACATGGCGGTTACTCAACCGGCAAGAAATTGAGAGGATAAAGAAGATATAGGATTATTATGATCACGATCAATAACATAACGATGGGGTTTACAAAGCGGACATTGTTTAAGGATGTGACGCTGAGCATTTTCCCAAAAGAAAAGATCGGGTTGAGCGGTCCTAACGGTGCCGGGAAGACGACACTCTTTTCGATCATTCTTGGGAAGATGGAGCCGCTTGCGGGCAACGTGCAGATACAGAAGAGTATCAATATCGGCTATCTTCCGCAAGAGGCTAAATTTGATTCGAAAAAAACAGTGATGGAAGAACTCACCGAGGGGGATGACCGGATCCGGAAATTTATGGAGGAAAAACGAAGATTAGAGGACACACATAAAGCGGATACGGATCGGTATGGCGACGTTCTTCATGAATTGGAACAACTGGGAATTTATGAAGTTGAACACAAGGCCGAGAAGATCCTCATGGGACTCGGTTTTAAAACATCAGACTTTCACCGTCCGATTGTCGAGTTAAGCGGTGGGTGGAAGATGCGCACTCTGTTGGCGAAGATGTTAACGTATCCGTATGATCTCCTGCTTCTTGACGAGCCGACGAACTATTTGGATCTCAACGCGACCTTATGGCTTAAGGATTTTCTTGCGAATTATCAAGGCGCTTTTGTCCTGATCTCGCACGACAGGGTTTTCTTGAACGATGTCACAAACTACACGATCATTCTGGAAGGTGCCCAGATGACCAAAGTGAAGGGGAATTACGATACTTATGAACAGCAAAAAGGGATCCAGCAAAAATCATTGGAACGCAGAAAAAAGGTCGTTGATAAAAAACGCCAACAACTAGAACGCTTTACGCAACGATTTCACGCCCAGCCTAACCGGGCCGCGGCGGTCCGCAATAAACGAAAAATGATCGAGAAATTAGAGAATATTGAATTGGCCCGTGATGAAGAAAGTATTAAGGACTTTGAATTCTCGGAAATAAAGCAAAGCGGATATATGGTGGCTCATTTGTCGGATATCGGTAAATCCTACGGGGATAATACTGTCTATGAGAACCTGGATCTTGAGATCGTCAAGGGGCAGAAGATATGTTTAGTCGGCCCCAACGGCGCCGGGAAGTCGACGCTTCTTAAAATGCTGGCAGGTGATCTTAAAGCGGATTCCGGAAAGATCAAGTATGGCCACCAGGTGGATATCGGGTATTTTTCGCAAACACGGTTGGATGTTTTAAACCCTAACAGAACGGCGTTCGATGAAGTCAGTATGGCGGGAACAAATGTCCCGGCGCTAAAGGTCAGAAGCCTTCTGGGGTTGTTCAACTATCGCGGAGACGATGTTTTTAAACATGTAAAAGTTTTGTCCGGCGGCGAAAAGAGCCGGTTGATCTTGGCCAAGCTTTTGATCGATCCTCCCAATTTTATGCTTTTGGACGAGCCGACAACGCATTTGGATATTGACGGCGTGACGGCATTAACGATCGCATTTAGAAAGTATGAAGGGACCGTATGTTTTATCAGTCACGATCTGTACTTTATCAGGGAAATTGCCGACTGTATTGTTGATGTCAGTAACGGAAAGATCAAGATCTATTCCGGAGGCCTGGAGTATTATTTAGACAAGAAAAAAGAGTTAGAAGAGATATCAAGCACAGAGAAGCGAAAGCAGAAATCGGACCAGAAGCTGTCTAAGAAAGAAAAGCAAAAAAAATATAAAGAAGGAAAAGAAAACAGGGCCCTTACGGACCTTAAGGCGCAGCATAAGCAGGCTTTGAAGCGGATGGCTCAGATCAAGAATGAAATAAAGAAATTGGAAAAAGAACAAAAAGACCTTGAGACGGAAAGTTATGTCAAATCGCGCCATCTTTCCAAGTCTTTTGACAAGCGAAGCCCTGACGTGCTCAAAGAATACGGGAGGCGGCTGAAGGTTATTCAAACCCGTTCACGTGAGATCGAAAGCACGATCAAGGAATTAAAAAAAGAGAGAGACCGGATCAGCAAATAGTAGACGATAGTCTATGGTCTAAATTTATGAAATTGAAACTTGATCTGCACGATATTTATTCGAGCGGCAAGCAGCTTGAGGATGCCCTAACGGCTGTGATGGACGAGGCGCAGAAAAAGAGCGCGAAATGCGTTGAGATCATACCCGGAAAAGGGAGCGGGCAGTTAAAAAAATATGTTTTACGCTTCCTTGAAAAAAGATATAAAGAGGTTTATCATAGAATCGAGAAGGATGATAAAAACTGGGGCAGGATCTTTGTATGGTTCCGGTGGAAGTGAACAAGGAGAAAGCGGCTTGAAAAAAGCGATCATTATTTTTGCGGGATGCCTGCTTTTGTGCGGATGCGCGAAAGTGCGTCATCTCGACCAGCTTTTAACGTTAAAAGCCTTGGCGGATGAACAAGCTCAGCTGAGCCAATATGTCGAGGATCAAGACCGGAATTTTGAATTGATGCTAGAAGAGGTTAAGGCCGGCACGTTAGACCAATATTCCAATAAAAGAAAGATCCAACGGGCATTTGGCGATCCTGTTTATGCCAGAAACGTGACGAAAGATGACCGGGATCTGGAGTCCTGGCTTTATCGTTATGCGACCAAATATTTTGGTGCTGAAAAGATCTATCTCTATTTTGATTTTGATGGCAATCTTGTGAAATCAGAATATATAGGGGGAACAGATGGGGAAAGCGGGCAAGAAACCACGCCGGAAAATGGACAGCAGGAAATTTGAAGGTGCAGAGGGGCAGGGGCCAAGACCGAAGAAAGAGAAAGATTGGTCTTTTGAAGATATTGCACGTTCCAAGCCTCATCGACGGTAAATCAGCAGAATGACCAAAGCAACTAAAGCGACCCTGACGGCAGTTTATGAAAGGCTATGGGCGGCCTTTGGCCCTCAAGAGTGGTGGCCCGCGCAGACACGATTTGAAGTCATCGTTGGCGCTATCCTGACCCAGAATACGAACTGGAGTAATGTAGAGAAAGCGCTTATTAATCTCAAGAGCGATAAACTCCTATCACCGCAGGCACTTAAGAAGATCTCTCCGAGAGAACTTTCCTTATTGATCCGGCCTGCCGGTTATTTTAATGTCAAAGCCAGAAGATTGAAGAATTTCATTTCTTTTTTATTTAATGAGTACGACGGGCATTTAAAAAGAATGATGAAGGAAGATTGCTGTTCGCTGCGCCAGAAACTTCTTCATGTTAATGGAATAGGCCCGGAGACGGCTGACTCGATATTGTTATATGCGCTGGATAAGCCTGTTTTCGTCGTTGATGCTTATACAAAACGGATGCTTTACCGTCACAACATGATTGCTTCCGACGCTGATTATGGCACTATTCAAGAAATGTTCATGAAGGCTCTTAAGTCTGATGCGCAAATGTTCAATGAATATCATGCTTTGATCGTGCGCTTAGGGAAAGATTTCTGCAGGCCGAAGCCATTGTGCAGCCAGTGCGCGCTTAACGACTTTCATTATTCTTTGACGGTAAAATGCAGCCTATGCCACCGAGCATTGTCCGAAAGGGAGGGCCGGAATCCTTCTAAAGGGGAGTATCTTTGCCGAGAATGCAATGCAAAATGAGTGAGATGTTCCTTTACATTAAAATATCCGAATTGTATAATCAAGACAATAAAGAGCATTACAAGTGTGTATTGTTAAAAGGTGAATAAAACCCGGTGATGGGCCTTTTTAAGCTAACTCCGGTGAAGGCTCGTTTCTTTGGCGGGATGTACCGCCAAAGCGTTAGAAAGGAGAGGTCTATGTGCCCTTTCAGTCTTGGTCAAGTTGGCGTTGTGAGTGGCGATGTTATTTGTTTTGGTATTAAAGTATTCTTGCTTATTTGGATTGTTTTTGTGCCCATAGCGATCACCGCGCGGCTGGAAAAGATCGTTAAGTTGCTTGAAGACAAAGGAAAGTAAATTTTGCCCCTGATGGTTTAGACGTGATGCAGGACCATCAGGGTTTTTTTATGTCCGGTAAAAAGAACTTAGTCCCTTCGAAGAAAAAAATTTGCGTATATCCGCATTTTTAGCTAGTATAAAGGACAAAATCAATACAGGATTTCAAACTAAGAAGGTTCTCTCATGTCTACTCTTATCATATCATTATTAGTTGTCAATACGATTCTTCTCGCGTTGCTCCTGCTTCGTTATGCGCAAAGCGGTTTTGCTTCGATCAAGGACCAGTTTGGGTCTATTGAGAAAAATCAAGAAAGGACCGAGCGCATTGTCCGGGAAGATATTTCCAAAAACCGGGAAGAACTCAGGACAAGCCTCAGTTCATTCAGCGAAACAAATGAGAAAAAGCTGGAGAATGTAAGAGAAGTCGTTGAGCGCCAACTTCGCCTGCTCCAGGAGGATAACAGCCAGAAGCTGGAAAAAATGCGCGAAACAGTTGATGAGAAACTTCATTCAACGCTTGAAAAGCGCTTGGGAGAATCTTTTCAGGCAGTCAGCGAGCGGTTAGAGAAAGTTCATCAGGGTTTAGGCGAAATGCAGACGCTGGCTTCCGGTGTCGGCGACTTGAAGAAAGTTCTGACTAATGTCAAGACGCGCGGGACCTGGGGAGAAATTCAGCTCGGCAATCTGCTCGAACAGATCTTAACTTCCAATCAGTATGAAAGGAATATTCCCACTAAAAAGGGGAGCAATGACCCGGTTGAATTTGCCATTAAGCTGCCTGGGCGCGAGGGGGAAGAAGTTTATATTCCCATTGATGCGAAATTTCCGAAAGAGGATTATGAGCGGCTTCTGCAGGCCCAGGACGAGGGAGATGTTTCTTCTGTAGAGGAATCGGGCAAAGCGATAGAAAGCCGGATCAAATTAGAAGCAAAGAAAATACGGGACAAATATATCGACCCGCCGCACACGACAGATTTTGCGATATTGTACCTTCCAATCGAGGGGCTTTATGCGGAGGTCCTTCGCCGTCCGGGGCTCTTTGACCAAGTGCAAAGGGAGTTTCGTGTGACTATTTCCGGCCCAACGACGATCACAGCTGTCTTGAACGCACTGCAAATGGGATTCCGGACATTAGCTGTGGAAAAACGGGCCAGCGAGGTATGGATATTGTTAGGAGTTGTTAAGACGGAGTTCGGCAAATTCGGGACTATTCTAGAAAAAACACATGAGAAAATAAAGCAAGCCGGAGATAATATTGAGGCCGCCGCGCGCAAATCAAGGACTATTGAACGGAAATTGCGGAAGGTCGAAGAATTGCCTGCAACCAAGGAAACAGTTTTGATCGAAAATAATGGCATTGATGGTATCCTCAACCCGAATGATGACGGCAGTGTCCAATAGTACTTTCCCCGCCAATATTATTGCATTCACCAGTGACCGGACAGTCGATTTCACTCTGAGCCAAAGTGAAAGCAGTTTTAATAATGCGCAAAGAGAGTTCCTATCCGGCCGGTTGAACTTTGTCTTACCGGAACCGGTCTCTATTGTTCAAGTTCATGGCCGCCGTGTCGTCACTGCCGACTCAGATTTTCTTCGCAAGAGATTCGTTTTAGAGGAAGCCGATGGGGTGATCACGAAGATCCCTAATGTGGCGCTGAGTGTCCGCATGGCGGATTGTCTGCCCGTATTTATGCATGACCCGGTGCAAAAAGGTATCGGACTGATCCATGTAGGGTGGCGGGGCGCGGAAAAAAATATCCTTCAGGAAGCTATAGAACAAATGAAAGCAGAATGGAAAACGGATCCGAAAACGATCAAGGCATTTTTGGGACCGGCGATACGTTCCTGTTGCTATGAGGTAAACAGAGAATTTCAAGAATATTTCCCCGAAGATCTTACCGTCAACGACGGGCGGTATTATCTTGATTTGATACAGGCCTGCAGGAAAAAACTGATCGGCCTAGGCCTGCAGGATAAAAACATTATTGACTGTGGGATCTGCACATGCTGTGATAAGAATTATTTTTCCTATCGCAGGGAGGGAAAAAGTGCCGGGCGGATGATATCCCTTATGATGTTAAAAGAAGGCTAAATCAAGAAATAAATAAGGAGTCCTAAAAATGTACATTATTGTTTTGATCACAGCAAAAAATATAAAGGAAGCCAACAGAATTGCGACTAAACTTGTGAAAGACAAATTGGTCGCTTGCGCGAATGTTGTTAAAGGTGTTCGGTCGATCTTTTGGTGGCAGAAAAAGATCGATACGGCCAATGAAGTTCTATTGATCTTAAAGGCAAAAAAGAGTTGTTTTAAAAGAATCGTCAAAACAGCAACATTGCTCCATAGTTATGAAGTCCCTGAGATTATCGCCTTGCCGATTATCGATGGCAATAGGGATTATTTAAAATGGATCGAAGAAAGCTGCTCTTCTTAAAGTCATGGTGCGCCAAGTAAGCTTAATGTGTCTTCCAGGGTGAAAGTTCCTGTTAGGTAAGGTCTAGTCAACCAACCTATACCGAGTGTTGCAGCTGCCAGGAGGAATAGGACAAGACAGTGAGGATAAACAGCAGAGCCGACCTGATCTGTCACTGAACGAAGCAGTTGAAGCGTACACAGGGAATCATGCAGACCGCAAGGGGAAATGCACTCCTCTGAAGCAATACAGCCTCGTAACAAGTAAAAGAGCAGTTGACGAGGGCGTCATACTGTCCGAAGTCAAAACAAAGGCTCCGAAAAAAAAAGACGAGGAGCCGGAGGAACTGCCGGGGTCTAAGAGCGTGGTATGTATGGAGAGATATGTTAGGAACTTGGGAGACCCTAAAGCTCCTCACTAAGGTGGGGAAGGGAAAGCCAACGAAAGAAGGCGACCCGCAAGCGGAAGGGAGTCCGATCGACCCATAGTACTGTTAAAAAAACAGGAAGGGGACGACGAGGCTGCGAAGCTGTCAAAGGAAACATAGACCAGATAAGAAAGGCTGGAGAAACTATGCAAACCTCCCTGATGGGAATAGCGAAGAAGGCGAAGTCGGAGCCAAAGCATCAGTTCAGGAATTTGTTCGGAATACTGAACGAAGCAAACCTAAAATGGAGCATGCAGTTTTTGAAAAAGAGAGCAGCTCCAGGAGTCGACAATGTAGATTACGGAGAGTATGAGAAGAATCTCGTAGGAAACGTAAGAAACTTGGTAGGCCGGGTGAAGCGAGGCAGCTACAGAGCAAAACTGGTGCGCAGGAAATACATACCGAAGGGCAACGGAAAGAAGCGACCGTTAGGAATACCGACCGTTGAGGACAAACTTTTGCAAATGGCAGTAAAGCAGATACTACAAGCGATCTATGAACAAGATTTTCTAAGTTGCAGTTACGGATATCGACCAAAGAAGGGGTCGTTAGACGCCGTAGGAGCCTTGACGCGAGGGCTGTGGTTTGGGAAATATGGATACGTAGTGGAAGCGGACATTAAAAGTTTCTATGACAATATAGATCACGAACTTCTGATCAGGATGTTGGAGAAGCGGATTGATGACAGGCCATTCATAAGGTTGATCAAGAAATGGTTGAGAGCAGGAATATTGGAAGAAGACGGAAGAGTGATTCATCCAGAAACAGGAACACCGCAAGGAGGAGTTGTCTCCTCTATTTTAGCCAATATTTACTTGCACCATGCCTTAGATGTGTGGTTCAGAAAGACCAAGAAGAGACAGTATCGAGGAGAAACCAGACTCATACGCTATGCAGACGACTTTGTAGTAGCTTTTCAGTACAAAGAAGAAGCCCAAGAGTTCCATAAAGAACTCGAAGAGCGTTTGAAAGAATTCGGACTAGAGGTAGCCGAAGAGAAAACAAGAGTATTGCGATTCAGCAAGGACGACAAGCAAGGAAGCAGTACGTTCGATTTTCTCGGGTTTGAATTTCGGTGGATAACGAACAAAGAGGGAAAAGATGTCATAACACGGCGGACATCCCGAAAGAAATTCAGAGCAGCAGTGGCACGCTTCAAAGACTGGATTAAACGCAGTAGGAGCTTTAGACTAGGATTGCTGATGAAGACACTGAAGGCTAAGTACCGAGGACATGGTAACTACTACGGTGTTATTGGAAACAGCGAAAGTCTAAACGACTACTACCGGCAAACGCAGAAGCTTCTGTTCAAATGGCTGAACAGACGAAGTCAGAGGTTAGGGTATGATTGGAATGGTTTTAACCAGATGCTTAAAAGTTTTGGGATAGAAGGGCCCCGCATTGTGGAGAAAAGAAATGTATAATCCTATGGAAACTCAGGCAGGAGTCTGTGCAAAAGCGAGCAGTCACGAAGAGCCCGGTGCGGGAAAACTGCACGCCGGGATCTGTGAGGGGGACGCTGGGCAACCGGAGGACCTACCTTAATGAGAATGAAAATATTTATAATCGCGGCCTGCATCCTTTTTTCTCCTGTCTCTGTACGGGCGGCCGAAATGTATACGCTTGAGACGATCAGGCGTGTTATAAGCGGCGATGTGTTTAAGCTTGAGAGTGGCAAGAAAGTCCGTTTGATCGGCGTGGATGCTCCGGAAGACGAACCCAATAGAAAAGCGAAAGAGGATAGTAAGCGGACGGGACAGGATCTTAACGCGATCATTAAAATGGGAAAAACGACAACCCAATGGGTCAAAAGCCGTCTGGAGGGAAAGAAAATATTCTTGAAATACGATAAAAAGCGCAAAGGTGACCGCAGAGAAGAATTGGTATATGCTTATCTTTTCGATGTATCGACTTTTTATGGCGGAATAGTCGTACGGGAGCGTTTTGAAGACGTGCAATTCGACTGGTGGGAGGTGCCTGAGCGGGGACGGTATGTTTTTATCAATGCGACGATCATCAAAGGAGGCTACGCGACGCCGGTGAGGAATCTTCCGAACGTGAAATATGCGGATTTCTTCGAGAAAGTATATCGGGAAGGCAAAGAGAATTCCGAGGGGCTTTGGAATGTTGACTTTTTCGAAAGTCCCTGCACAAAAGAAGGGGAAAAGATAGGGGATTGCGCCGGATGTATTGTCAGATGCTGTAAAGGCTCCATGCCGATGTTTGATCAAGTTGTTGACGGTAAATGCCAAAAACTTTCCACGCCGGGTTCAGGCGGCTTTTGCAGCAATTGCGGCAATAACATTTGTGAATCAGATCAACTTGAAGACTCTTGCAACTGTCCCGAGGATTGCAAATAAAGAATAAAAAGAAATTTCAGGAATAAGGTCCGGTGTCGTTAGGGCTTGCCCAAAATACCATTTAAGTTCTCTCCTAAAATAATGAAAAAATCCCTCTTTTGGCTACTGCTGATCGCAATATTATTATGCAGTATTGAACTGTTATCCTGGTTTGCTATACGATATCTAAAGAACGCAGAGCAAAGAACATATGCGCCTTTGGTCGATTACAGCATTTCGGAAGAACACAGGCAAACGGTTATTAAGCTGGTAAATGATGAATTCGAATATAGTCGTTTTGATCCCGACCTAGGCCGGACGATAAAGGCAAATGGAAAAAAAGGTCTTTATCAAGCGAACAGCCAAAAGATACGCTCGGATCGTGAATATCTTAAGAAGTCTGACGCGGGCGTATTGCGCATTGCTGCTTTTGGCGATTCGTTTACGCATGGCGATGAAGTGGCTAATCCCGAAACGTGGGCCGCGCAGATGGAGGCGTCTTACGCACAATTGGAAGTGCTGAATTTCGGCGTTCCGGGTTACGGGCTCGACCAGGCTTATCTGCGATATCTCAAAGAAGGGGTGCATTTTTCTCCTGATATCGTTCTCATTGGATTGACATTGCCTATGCTTGCCCGCTCTGTCAGCGTTTATAATCCCTTTAGGATCAGTGGAACGAGTGATCAATTGGCCAAACCCCGGTTTATCATTGAAGGCGGTAAGCTGAAGCTGATCTCAAACCCTTTTCAAACTTTGAAGGATTATGAAAGGCTTTTGAGCGGCGAGCATGATTTTGAAAAAACAAAAAAATATGATCTCTATTACCGGCGTTTATATCTGAGATCATTTTGGGATATTTTTGCTTCAGTCCGGGTATTTAAAATGTTCAGGCAAAAGGCTGTTGAGGCCAGCATCGTCAGCCGTAAATATGTTTTAGGTGGATTAAATTCCGATACGGAGGCTTTTAAGGTCACGACAAGGATCTGCAAGCGGTTTTACCAAGACGTTCTTGACCGGGGAGCGGTGCCCATTGTTGTGATCCTGCCTGATGGAATAAATATTTTATCGAGACTCAAATATAAAAAAGAGCAAATGAAGCCGCTTATTTTATATCTAGAGGCGAACGACCTGAACCATATTCACTTGATGGATACTTTTAGTGATATCGAGAAAGATAAGCTAAAAGAATATTTTGCGCCGAAGAAGCATTATTCGGCGAAAGGTAATAAACTTTGCGCTGAAAAAATCCTGGAATATCTTATGATTAAAGGGTATATTAACGGGGATTCTGCCGCAGGAGCGCTGCCTTAAGATCTAGAGATGGAGATAATGGATGGATATCTTATATAACAAAATTTTCTTGGAGCATGATACGGGAATGCATCCGGAGAATAATAAGCGCCTTCTGGCTTGCGGTGACTTGCCCGAGACAGAGATTGAGAGCGGGGAGAAATATCTTGAACTCATCCATGATCCTGCGTATATTGCGCAGATCAAGGAGATCTGCAAGACGGGCGGACACCTAGACCCGGACACCGTCGTATCAAAGAAAAGTTACGAAGCGGCCATTTACGCAGTCGGGGCGACGGTGATGGCATCACAAAATAATGATTTCGCGCTTGCCCGTCCGCCGGGTCATCATGCGCATCCTTCCCGTGCCAGCGGTTTCTGTGTTTTCAATAATGTGGCGATCGCAGCGCAAAGATTGGCTAATGAAGGCAAGAAGGTCTTGATCTTTGATTTCGACGGGCACCTCGGCGACGGGACGGAAAAGATCTTCTATGAATCTGACAAAGTGCTCTATTGGTCCTTGCATCAGTACCCGGCCTTTCCCGGCTGGGGAAGCGAGGATGAGATCGGAAAGGGAAAAGGGGAAGGGTTTTCGATCAACGTCCCCCTGCCTCCCGGTACCGGCGACGATCTTTTCTGGAAGGCCATTGATTCGGTTTTTCCCGTTATCAAACAATTCGCGCCGGATGCTGTGGCTGTGTCTGCGGGATTCGATGCGCATCATTCCGACCTGCTTCTCAACATGCGTTTAAGTACAACAACATATTACCGTCTCGGGAAAATGCTTCGTGATGAATTTAAAGGTGTTTTCGCGACTCTCGAAGGAGGCTATAACATCGATTATTTGCCCCGTTGTATCAATAATTTTATTAACGGTTTTAATGGTGACAAAATAGATCTTGAGGATGATCTTACCGACTCAACGATCCAGATCGCCGATGAATTTGAAATGAGAATGAGCTCACTTATTAAAAATCTCTCACCATTTTGGAAGATATAAAAAATATCACTAGTGTCCCAGTATAACCTG